>NZ_PGCP01000016.1 GCF_002812985.1 Aeromonas lusitana | reverse complement strand
CTACTTAAGAAGCCCAGTCTAACGACTGGGCTTTTTTTATATCCAAAATCTCCCATTTCTACCTCCCTATCTCCCTTTAACACCCTTGCACTCATCAGTTTTAAAGATATTTATCTTGTTTCAGTAGTATCCCTAATAGAAAACACAGAGCCAGATGGTCGGGACATCAGGGTGGGTCCACTCCACCCTGTGTTTCAGGCGGGCGGGAATATTGATGTGATCTCCCGGCCCCAGCAGCACCTGTTGCTGCTCCTGATCCTGAGGATCGATGAACAGCAGGCTGGCTTCCCCCTGAACGATCAATACCCATTCGTGCTCGTCCTGATCGTACCATTCACCGGCCGCGGTCTGATGCCCCAGAGAGACGATGCGCTCGATACGCAGGTGGTTGGTACTCACCAGATCCTGGAAGAGCTCGGTGGGCAATGGGGAGGGGATGTCGTTCAGCAGATTGCGAGTGTGCATGCTTATCTCCAGTCTGGTGCCTCGGGTGTCCTTGCAGTATAGGAGCCCCCTTTCTGGTGAGTCGGGTCGCCCGGTCTAAGGTGAAGAGCTACAAATGGCGCTTTATAACGTGACTTAGTGGAAAAAGTCGGAGAAGTCGCTGCAATCTTGGCAAATTCTTGCTATTTTGCGCAGCCATAAAAGCAAACGATTTCCTTCACACTTTCAGGATGAGTTATGGCAACGCAAGACATCGCCGCCCAAGCAGGGAAAGGCGGCTTTCTGGATACCTATTTTTCCATTTCCGAGCGCGGCAGTAGTGTGCGCCAGGAGTTGTTGGCCGGGTTGACCACCTTCCTGGCCATGGTCTACAGCATCATAGTGGTGCCCAACATGCTGGGTGTCGCCGGCTTTGAACAGGGCCCGGTATTCGTGGCGACCTGTCTCATCGCGGCCTTCGGCTCCTTGCTGATGGGGCTCTGGGCCAAGCTGCCGATGGCCATCGGTTGCGCCATCTCCCTCACCGCCTTTACTGCCTTCAGCCTGGTGCTGGGTCAGGGCTTGAGCATACCGGTGGCGCTCGGCGCCATCTTCCTGATGGGGGTGCTGTTCACCCTGATCAGCGTGACCGGCGTGCGTCAGTGGATCCTGGATAACCTGCCTTCCGGCATCGCCCACGGCACGGGTATCGGCATCGGCCTGTTCCTGCTGCTGATCGCCACCAACGGTGTCGGCATGGTGATCAAGAACGAGGGCGCGGGTCTGCCGGTCCAGCTGGGCGAGGTGACCTCCTTCCCCGTCATAATGACGGTGCTGGGGCTGGCGGCCATCTTCGGGCTGGAGCGTCGCAAGGTGCCGGGCGGCATCCTGATGGTGATCATCGCCATCTCGGCCCTGGGTCTGGCCTTCGATCCCAAGGTGACCTGGCAGGGCTTCTTCGCCATGCCGAGCCTGACTGGTGAGAAAGGGTCGCTCGTGGGCAGCATGGATCTGCTGGGTGCCCTCAATCCCGTGGTCATCCCGACCGTGCTGGCGCTGGTGATGACCGCCGTGTTTGACGCGACCGGTACCATACGTGCGGTGGCGGGTCAGGCCGGTCTCATCAACGAGCGTGGTCACATCATCAGCGGCGGCAAGGCCCTGACAGCCGACTCCGTCAGCAGCATGGTGGCGGGCGCCGTGGGTGGTGCCCCCGCAGCCGTCTATATCGAATCAGCCGCCGGAACTGCGGCCGGTGGCAAGACGGGTCTGACGGCCACCCTGGTCGGCGTGCTGTTCCTGATGATGATCTTCCTCTCCCCCCTGAGCTATCTGGTGCCGGCTTACGCCACCGCGCCTGCGCTCATGTATGTCGGCCTGCTGATGCTGGGCAATGTCACCAAGCTGGACTTCAATGACTCGGTCGATGCGCTGTCCGGCATGCTGTGCGCCGTCTTCATCGTGCTCACCTGCAACATAGTCACCGGCATCATGCTGGGCTTCGTGGCACTGGTTGTGGGCCGCGTCTTTGCCGCCGAGTGGAAGAAGCTCAATATAGGCACCGTCATCATTGCGGTAGCCCTGGTTGTCTTCTATGCCGGTGGCTGGGCCATCTAAGCCAAGCCAGATTACCAATGTCGAAAGGGCTCCTGCGGGGGCCCTTTTTCATGGTTGTGAGAGAGTTAACAGTTTCCCCTCGTTTCTCCCCGCCGCGTTTCAGATTGGAACGGGCAACCCCTCTTTGCCGTTTCAGATCCGAACCAAACTGACCGTCATTTTTATCCCCCTCCATCCCGGTAGACTGGCTCCATCAACCATTTGTCCACCAGCCCGGTGGCCAGCCAAGGAGTGAGCCATGAAGAAGCTGATCAACGCCGTCGATGCCGTGGTCCGTGAACAACTGATGGGGATGGCCGCCGCCCATCCCGAGCTCAAGGTGCGTATCGAACCCCATTACATCACTCGCGCCGATGCCCCCGTGATGGGCAAGGTGGCGCTGATCTCCGGTGGCGGCAGCGGCCACGAGCCGATGCACGGCGGCCTAGTGGGCAAGGGGATGCTGGATGGCGCCTGCCCCGGCGAGATCTTCACCTCACCGACCCCGGATCAGATGTATGAGTGTGGTCAGGCGGTCGACGGCGGCGCCGGCGTCTTGTTCCTGGTGAAGAACTACACCGGGGATGTGCTCAACTTCGAGACCGCGGTCGAGCTGCTGCACGGGGACGGCGTCAAGGTAGGCTTTGCCCTCATCGATGACGATGTGGCGGTCAAGGACAGCCTCTATACCGCCGGTCGCCGTGGGGTAGCCACGACTGTGCTGTGCGAGAAGCTGGTCGGGGCCGCCGCCGAGGCGGGGTATGATCTGGCGCGCTGCGAGGCCCTGGCCCGGCGCATCAACAACCAGAGCCGCACCATAGGGGTCGCCATGCACGCCTGTACCGTGCCGGCGGCAGGCAAGCCCTCCTTCACCCTGGCGGACAACGAGATGGAATTCGGGGTCGGCATCCACGGCGAGCCCGGCATAGAGCGCCGTCCCTTTACCGACCTCAACACCCTGGTGGGGGACATGTTCAAGGAGCTGACCGACAACCGCCCCTATGGCCGCACCCTGTGCCACTGGGACAGAGCCGCCGGCAGCTGGCAGGAGGAGCACACCTTCATCGAGCCCCTCAACGTCGGTTGCCGGGTCATCGCCCTGGTCAACAGCCTGGGAGGCACACCCATCTCCGAGCTGTATGGCGTCTATGGCCGGCTCGCGGTCCTGTGCGAGGATGCCGGCATCCACCTGGTGCGCAACCTGATCGGCCCCTACTGTACCTCCCTCGACATGACCGGCATCTCCATCACCTTGTTGCAGGTGGACGATGAGCTGATGCAGTTGTGGGATGCCCCCGTTCACACCCCGGCCCTGCGCCGCGGCTGCTAAGGAATATTCATGTTAAGCAAGCATCAGATCGTCAACTGGCTGCTCGACTGCGAGCACATCTTCACCGAGCAGCGTGACTACCTCACCGCCCTGGATACCGACATAGGTGACGGGGATCATGGCCTCAACATGCAGCGCGGCTTTGCCAAGGTCGCCGAGAAGCTGCCCGCGGTGGCGGATAAAGACATCGGCCAGGTGCTCAAGACCACCGGCATGACGTTGCTCTCCTCCGTGGGGGGCGCCAGTGGCCCGCTCTACGGCACCTTCTTCATCCGGGCGGCGGCCAGTGCCGACGCCTGCCAGAGTCTGACCCTGGCGCAACTCGCCAAGATGCTGTCAGACGGCGTCGAGGGCATCGTCTCCCGTGGCCGGGCCGAGCCAGGTGACAAGACCATGTGCGATGCCTGGTGGCCGGCCCTGGTCGCGCTGCAGCAGGCACAGCAGCAGGATCTGCCGCTGGCCGAGGCGCTGGACAAGGCGGTCGCCGCCGCCAGCGCCGGCACCGAGGCCACCATTCAGATGCAGGCCCGCAAGGGGCGCGCCAGCTATCTTGGCGAGCGCAGCATAGGCCATCAGGATGCCGGGGCCACCTCGACCCTGTTGCTGCTGAGCGCCCTGCGTGACAGAGCGAGGTTGTGACATGATCGGTATCGTAGTGGTCTCGCACAGCGCCATCCTGGCTAGCGGGTTGCAGGCGCTAGCCGCCCAGCTGGGCAGCCCGGCCCCCTTGCTGCTGGCGGCCGGGGTCGATGATCCCGAGCATCCCATAGGCACGGATGCCATCGCGGTGATGAGTGCGATCGAGGCTGCGGACGATGGCAGCGGAGTGCTGGTGTTGATGGATCTCGGCAGCGCCCTGCTGAGCGCCGAGACCGCCCTCGAGTTGTTGCCCCCCGAGCTGAGTGCCAGGGTGCGGCTCAGCCCGGCGCCCCTGGTGGAAGGCACCCTGGCCGCCGTGGTGGCGGCCGGCTCGGGCCTGAGCCTGGATGAGGTCGCCGCCGAGGCGCTGGGAGCCCTGGGTCCCAAGCAGGCCATGCTGCCCGCCAGTGCTGCGCCTGTGGCCAATGAAGCGGCTCCCGAGCTCGACGAAGGCTGGCTGCGCTGCGAGGTGGTGGTCGAGAGTCCGCACGGCCTGCATGTGCGCCCCGCCGCCCGCCTGGTGGCGGCGCTCAAGCCCTTTGCCGCCGAGATGAAGCTGCAGAAGGGAGAAAAGGAGGCCAGTCCCCGCAGCCTGACCCGGGTAACCATGCTCAACGTGCGCCAGGGGGAGCGACTCACCCTGCTGGCGCGCGGGGAGGATGCGAACGCCGCCCTGGCCTGCTTCAAGCAGCTGGCGGAGGAGCGTTTCGGCGACTGAGTCTCATCGCCAATGCGGATTTCAAGGGCGCCGACCCCACAGATCTTCCATCTTGTCGGCGCCTTTCAAGACGAAGGACTCATGGTATCGAGCCTTCGCCCCGATTCTTAAAAAAGAGAGAGGGATAAAAAATGGACCGTATCATCATCAGCCCCAGCAAATATGTGCAAGGTAACGGGGCCCTCGCCAACATAGGCCAGTACGTCAAATCGCTCGGCGCCAGGCCGCTCATTCTGGCCGACGCCTTCGTCACCGGCCTGGTGGGCGATACCGTGGCTACCAGCTTCCACGCCGCAGGCATTAACCCCGAGTTCGACTGCTTCAACGGCGAGTGCTCCCGCCCCGAGATTGACCGCCTGCTGGCCCGCTGCAACCAGACCCCGTTTGACGTCATCATAGGGATCGGCGGTGGCAAGACCCTGGACACCGCCAAGTCGGTGGCCTTCTACCAGAAGGTGCCCGTGGTCATAGTGCCGACCATCGCCTCCACCGATGCGCCGACCAGCGCGCTGGCGGTGATCTACACGCCGCAGGGTCAGTTCAGCGAATACCTGATGATCCCGACCAACCCCAACCTGGTCATCATGGATACCGGCGTCGTCTCCCGCGCCCCGGTGCGGCTGCTGGTGTCCGGCATGGGGGATGCGCTCTCCACCTACTTCGAGGCGCGGGCCAACAAGTTGTCCGGTTGCCAGACCATGGCCGGCGGCGCCTCCACCCTGGCGGCCCAGGCCATCGCCGAGCTCTGCTACCAGACCCTGCTGGCCGATGGCTACAAGGCCAAGCTGGCGGTGGAGCAGGGGCTCTGCACCAAGGCGGTGGAGAACATCATAGAGGCCAACACCTATCTCAGTGGCATAGGTTTCGAGAGCAGCGGCCTGGCCGCCGCCCACGCCATCCATAACGGCCTGACCCAGCTGGCTGAGTGTCATCACCTCTATCACGGTGAAAAGGTGGCGTTCGGTACCCTGGTGCAGCTGGTGCTGGAGAATGCCCCCATGGCGGAGATCGAGACCGTGCTGGCCTTCTGCCGCTCCATCGGCCTGCCGACCAACCTGCACATGATGGGGGTTAAGGAGCTGGACATGACACGGCTGCTGGCGGTAGCGAAATCCGCTACCGCAGAGGGGGAGACCATACATAACATGCCGTTCAAGGTCACCGCAGAGGATGTATTGGCTGCCATAGTGACGGCCCACCAGTTGGGTCTCTAGCCCTTTCGGTGATGACTCAGCCCATAAAGAGGCCCCGCCGATGCGGGGCCTCTTTTTTGTGGCTTGCCTCTGGTGATTGGGAGCTAGCCCAGGTCAGTCGTGGTAGTCGACGGGGTCTATGCCGATGATCTTCAGCCGGCGCCAGAGGGTGGTGCGGCCTATCCCGAGCTGGCGAGCCATCAGGCTGACCTGCCCCTTGCAGGCGTGGGCGCAGCGCACTATGGCCTGGTGCTCCAGCTGGGCCAGAGTGAGCGGCGGTTGTCCCACGACCTCATCATCCAGCCGCTGATAACCGTGGCGGATGGCGGCCGGCAGAGCCTGCGGCGGAATGGGCTCGTCGCCGCCGTGCAGCAGGGCATGCTCGATGGCGCTGCGCAGCTCTCCCAGGTTGCCGGGCCAGGGGTAGGCCAGCAGGCAATCGAGGGCCGCCCGGTTGAACTGGCGAACGGGATCGCGCCCCTGCGCCGCCAGTTGCTGGCTGATGAGGGCGGGCAGATCCGCGGTGCGCTCGCGCAGGCTGGGCACCCAGAGCTCGCAGGCCTGCAGGGCGTAGAGCAGCTGACGGCCAAACTGACCCTCCTGTACCCTCTGCTCCAGCGCGGCGCTCGTGGTGGCGATGATCCTCACCCTGAGCGGCAGGATGCGGGCCGAGTCGAAGCGCTGGATGCGGCCCGTCTTGAGCAGATGGAGCAGGGCCGCCTGCATGGGGGCGGGCAGGTACTCTATCTGCTCCAGCACGAGCGTGCCGCCGTGAGCCAGTTCGAACTTGCCGGCGCGCTCCTGACCCGCCTCGTCGGAGCCCATCAGTTCCAGCGCCATGCGATCGCTCGGCAGGGCCTGACAGTTGAGGGTGATGAGGGGCCCGGCGGCGCGCTCGCTGCCAAAGTGGATGGCCTCGGCCAGTTGCGCCTTGCCGACCTCCTCCTCCCCGCGCAGCAGTATGGGGCCCTGACTCTGGGCGGCCTGGCGGGCATGGCGCAGCAGCTTGCGCATGGCGCTGGACTCCCCCACCAGGGTTTCGATCTCCGGCGCCGCCTGGCGCAGCTGATGGATGGCGCGCAGTCGGTCCAGCGGGTGCAGCAGGGCGATGAAGCTGACCCCGTCCGGTCCCGGCAGCGGCTTGAGGCTCATCAGGGCGTTGATGAACTCCCCGGCCTGCTCCCCGATCCGCTCCAGGGTCACCTCCACGTGACTGAGCGGCATCTGCCCCTCAATGGCGAGGCGCAGCCGCTGGGGCAACAGCAGCTGCTGCTCCAGCGGCTGGCCGAGGCAGAGCGCCGGATCTAGCCGCAGCCGCTGGGCCGCCAGGGCGTTGAGGTAGCGCAGCTTGCCCTGGGGATCCCAGGCCAGCACGCCGTCATCCATGCCATCGAGCAGGGCGTAGAGTTCGCTCAGGTGGCGCTGGGACTCCTGCATGAGCGTCTCCATCTGCAGCAGGTGGGCCAGCTCGCGGCCGGCGCTGACGGTGAGGGCGAGATCCCCCGCGGTGGCCGCCTCTACCTTGCACACCAGGGCGACTATGGCGACCTGACGGCCATTGCTGTTGTAGACCGGGCTGGCGCAGCAGTGCCAGGGGTGCAGGGCCTGGTTGAAGTGCTGGGGGCCGCTGACGGTGAGCGGGATCCCCTCCAGCACCGCCAGATTGACGGCATTGGTGCCGATGCGCCCCTCGCTGAAGAAGGCACCTGGGCCAAAGCCGAGGGCCTCCAGCTCTGCCAGGGTCTCACCCTGGCCGGCGCGAGCCAGCAGGCAGCCGCTCTCGTCGGTCAGCAGCAGGGCGCAGGGGCGCCCCTCCATGTACTCGTAGAGATCCTCGAGCGCCATCTCCCCCGTGGTGAGCAGATCCCGTTTGCGTTGGCGCAGGCTGTGCAGGGTCTGCCCCTTGGCGCTGTGAGGCGGGTGCCAGAGGTGAGGGCTGGTCTGATGGGCGCAGCGCAGCCAGGAGGCCTGCAGATAGTCGGGCCAGGGCGGGTGTGGCTGAGAATCGGATGGCAGGGTCAAGGGGATGTCCAGCAAGGGGTCAGCCCTGCATTTAACCATGCCCCCTCGGCGGATTCAGTGACCCGCCTCAGAGAGTCGCCTCTTCATCCCTGGCGAGACTCGCCTCGGCAAATTGCTGCGCCAGCCAGTGACAGAAGGCGCGGCACTGGGGGCTGCTCTCGCTCTCCTGATGCACCAGCATGCTCCAGCTTGGCCCGGGCACCCTGTGCTGCGACAGAGGCAGCAGCAGGCCCTGCTGGCGGGCCGGGTGGGAGAGCAGCTCGCTCACCAGCGCCACCCCCAGGCCGGCGCTGGCGGCGTCTTGCAGCAGGCCCGGGTCGGAGAAGTTGAGCCCCTGGGTGCGCAGTTGCAGATCCTCGCCGCCCTTGAGGGTCCAGTGGTGCCAGTCCAGCTCCCGCTCCCCGTGTAGGGTGGTGCGATCCTGAGCCGGTTGCGCCAGCACGGACGGGCTCGCTACCGGCAGCAGGCGATCCGCCAGCAGCGGCTGATGACGGCACTCGGCCTGGGCATCGAGATCGCTGCGCAGGGCTATGTCTATGGTCTGCTCGACCATGTTGGGGACTTCGTCGCTGGTGAACAGCCAGAGATCGATGCCGGGATGCTGGCGGTGGAACGCCCCCAGCCGGGGCAGCAGCCAGTGGCGGGCGAGGGCTGTGGTGGTGTTGAGCACCAGCTGGTTCGGCTTGCGGTACTGCTCCAGGCGCTGGATCCCCACCGCCAGTTGCAGCAACACATCCTGGGTGGTGGCCAGCAGATCCCGGCCCGCATCGGTGAGGGCCACGGATCGCCCCTGCCGGTAGAACAGGGGCTGGCCCAGCATCTCCTCCAGGGAGCGGATCTGCTGGCTGATGGCGGACTGGGTGAGGTGCAGCTCCTGGGCCGCCTGATGGAAGCTGCCTAGCCGGGCGGCGGCCTCGAAGCCTCGCAGCACATTGAGGGGAGGCCAGTGTTTGAACATCATTGATTAGCTCCGCTTATCACTTTTACCGAAAATCGATCGTTTGTTCGCCATCGCTAGCGAGAATAGTCTATTCCCATCGTCAGCAACCTTAATAGTACCTAATCAGAGAGGGTGAGATGCGCGAGCTGGGAATGGTGGCAACAGGCTGGTTTATGCCCGCCGAGTGGTGTCGACACGCGGCGACCTGGATGGTCTGGCCGCACAACAAGGCGCTGTGGGAAAACGGCTGGGGCGTCACCCTGGCCGAGGTGCAGCAGGACTTCGCCCGGGTGGTCAACGCCATCGCCCGTTTCGAACCTGTCAAGCTGGTGGTGGATCCCAGCGCCATCGCAGAGGCCCGCACCCTGTGCGGCGAGGGAGTGCACCTCATTCCTCTGCCGGTGGATGACAGCTGGTGCCGTGACTCTGGCCCCACCTTCATCTGCCACCCCGAGCTTGGCACCGCCGGCATCAGCTGGCGCTTCAACGCCTGGGGGGGCAAGTCGGTCCATGGCCTGGACGAGGGGCTGGCACGGCGCGTCCTCAACAGCCTGGAGCTGGATTGTATCGGCAGCTTCCTCGCCAACGAGGGGGGTGCCATCCACGTGGACGGCGAAGGCACCCTGATCACCACGGAGTCCGTGCTGCTCAACAGCAACCGCAACCCCGGCATGAACAAGCGGGAGATCGAAGGGATCTTCAGCCGCCTGCTCGGCATCGAGAAGACCATCTGGCTGCCGGGGGATCCGGATCATGTCACCGGTGACATGACGGACGGCCACGTGGACGGCGTCTGTGCCTTCAGCCGTCCCGGTCAGCTGCTGGTGGACGCGACTCTGGAGGCAGGCTCCACCTATGGCCGCGTGGTGGCGGAGAATCGCCGAGCCCTGGCCCTGGCGACCGATGCGAGAGGTCGCTCCTTCGAGTGCCGCGAGCTGTTCGAGGCGAGCGAGGCGGTGGACGCCGCGGCCGAGGTGTTCTGCGCCTCCTACACCAACTTCTACATCGCCAACGGCGCCATCATCATGCCCGCCTACGGGGTGGCCGCGGACGAGGCGGCGGGCGAGGTGCTGAGGCTCGCCTTCCCGGACCGCCAGCTGGTGCCGGTGCGCATCAACCAACTGGCCCACGGCGGCGGCGGTATTCACTGCATCACCCAGCAGCAGCCGGCCTGGCCGTTGCAGGGTTAGGGATAGGGACCGCCTCGCCGGGTGAGCCTGGCGAGGCGCCATGATGGGATCAGGGAGGAGAGATTCATGAACAAGGTCGTCGTAACCACACAAGTTGCCTGTCAGCGGGAACGGATGTCAGGGAGGGTATCCGGATGAGCAAGATCGTCGTCGCAACCACACAGTTTGCCTGCAGCTGGGAGCTGGAGCGCAATCTGGATATCGCCGAGGGGCTGGTGCGGGAAGCCGCCGCCAAGGGGGCCAACCTGGTGCTGTTGCAGGAGCTGTTTGCCACCCCCTATTTCTGCATCGAGCAATACCACGGCCATCTGGCGCTGGCGGAGTCGTTCGAGCAGAGCCGTGTGCTGCGCCGCTTCTCGGCCCTGGCGCGGGAGCTGGGGGTGGTGCTGCCTATCAGCTGGTTCGAGCGCGCCGGCAACGCCTACTTCAACTCCCTGGCGATGGCGGATGCGGATGGTCGCCTGCTCGGGGTCTATCGCAAGACCCATATCCCGAACGCCATCGGCTATCAGGAGAAGGAGTATTTCAGCCCGGGCGACACAGGGTTTCGGGTCTGGGACACGGCCGCCGGCCGCATCGGAGTCGGCATCTGCTGGGATCAGTGGTTCCCGGAGGCGGCCCGCGCCATGGCGCTGCAGGGGGCCGAGCTGCTGCTCTACCCGACTGCCATCGGCTCCGAGCCGGGGGCTGCCGCGCTCGACTCGCGGGATCACTGGCAGCTGACCCAGCGCGGCCATGCCGCCGCCAACATCATGCCGGTGATCGCCGCCAACCGCATCGGCCGCGAGGTGGCGACCCAGGATCCCGAGTTGCAGATGCGCTTCTATGGCTCCTCCTTCATCACGGATCACAAGGGGGCCCTGCTCGCCGAGGCGGACAGGGACAGCCAGGGGGTGTTGGTGCAAGAGCTGGACTTGGCCGCCATGGCCGAGGAGCGGCTCTGCTGGGGCATCTATCGGGATCGCCGTCCCGAGATGTATGGCGCCCTGCTGAGCCTGGACGGGCGCAGCTACCAGGGAGGGCGCCCATCATGAGCCCGCTGACCAAGATAGCCATGGGGTTGGCCCTGCTGCTGAGCGTCGGGGCCCAGGCCGAGGAGGCGCAGGAGGAGAAGGTGTTGCGGCTCTACAACTGGTCCGATTATTTCGCCCCCGATACCCTGAGCGCCTTCACCAGGGAGACAGGGATCCGGGTCATCTACGACGTGATGGACAGCAGCGAGACTCTGGAGGCCAAGCTGATGGCGGGTCGCAGTGGGTATGACCTGATCTTCCCAGGCGATACGGTGGCGGAGCGGCTGATGCGGGCGGGCAGTCTGCAGCCCCTCGACAAGGGCAAGTTGCAACACCTCGGCGACCTGGACCCCGAGCTGGTGCGCTTGCAGCAGGCCTACCCCCATGCGAAGGAGGCCGTGGTGCCCTATACCTGGGGCACCATAGGACTCACCTACAATACGGATGCTATCAAGCAGAGGATGCCGGATGCCCCGGTCAACAGCCTGGACATGCTGTTCAAGCCCGAGCTGGCGGCGAAATTTGCGGATTGCGGCATCTCGGTCGTTGACTCCCCCGACGAGGTGCTGGCTGTGGTGCTGCACTATCTGGGGCGGGATCCGCGCAGCGGCAAGGCCGACGATCTGGAGGCGGCCCTGGCCCTGCTCAAGGGGTTCAAGCCCTATATCCGCAAGTTCCAGTCCCAGCCTGTGACCCAGCTGGTGAACGGCGATCTCTGCCTCTCCCTTGGCTACAGCGGTGACATGACCCAGGCCAGGCGGGCCGCCACCGAGGCGGGCAAGGTCATCGACTTCGAGTACCGGCTGCCCAGGGAGGGAAGCACTATCTGGATGGACACAATGGCGATCCCGACGGATGCCCCCCATCCTGAATATGCCTATGCCTTTATCAACTTCGTGATGCGCCCCGCCAACATGGCGGCCATCACCAACAGCACCGGCTATCCGACCGCCAGTGCCAAGGCCAAACCCATGGTGGATACCACCATGACGGCCAACCCGGATATTTACCTGGATGAGGCCAGCTATCAGCGGCTCATTCCGGGCAAAGACATTGCACAATCCCAGATGCGTGCCCGCATGCGAGCCTGGACTCGCTTCAAGAGCAGCCTCTGAACCTTAGGAGTAGAAAGATGTTTTCCCGACGCCATGTATTGAAACAGCTGGTCGCCCTCGGTGCCATTGCCGGGTTTGGCAGCCTGCCCGGTGCCCGCTCGGCCTTTGCCGCCGGCGAGACCAGTGCCGCCGGCCGCTATCACATGCCGGAGGAGTCTTCCCCCCAGTCTCAGGTCTGGGTGGCTTTTGGCGCCAACAGCGATATCTGGGGTCGTAACTACAAGGATGTGCAGGCCACCATAGGCCGGTTGGTCAAGGCCATGACCCCCTATACCCAGGTGAGCGTGCTTTGCCATGAGGAGGAAGAGGATCTGGCGCGCCAGCTGTGCGGCGAGCACAACACCCGCTTCATCAACGTCGAGTTGGACGACATCTGGCTGCGGGATACCGGCGGCGTCTTCGTGCAGGATGAGCAGGGGGCGCTCGGGTTGATGGACTTCAACTTCAACGGTTGGGGGGACAAGCAGGAGCACAGCTATGACGCCAGGGTCGCCGCCCTGGTGGGCCGGCAGACCGATGCCTATTACCTGCAGAGCGAGCTCATCGGTGAGGGGGGCGGCATAGAGGTGGACGGCAACGGCACAGCCATCATGACAGAGAGCAGCTGGATCAACAGCAACCGCAATCCGGGCCTCACCAAGGCGCAAGTGGAGGCGGAGCTCAAGGCCAACCTGGGGCTGCGCAAGATCATCTGGCTGCCGGGGATCAAGGGCAAGGACATCACGGACGCCCACGTGGACTTCTACGCCCGCTTCGTGCGCCCCGGGGTGGTGGTGATCAACATGGACAACGATCCCGACTCCTACGACTACAAGGTGACCCGCCAGCACCTGGCCATCTTGCAGCAGGCGACGGACGCTGATGGCAACAAGCTGGAGCTGCATCAGCTGCCGCCTCCCCTGGGTGGGCGAGACAATAAATTCAGCCGCAGCCCGGACTTCGCCGCCGGTTACATCAACTACCTGCCGATCAACGGCGCCGTCATCACTCCCCAGTTCGGGGATGCCAAGGCCGACCGTTACTGCCGGGATCTGCTGGCCCGCCTCTATCCGGGTCGCAAGATAGTGCAGATCGACATCGATCCTGTGGCAGCCGGGGGTGGTGGTATCCACTGCATCACTCTGCATCAACCTGCCTGATATTTCACCACGGCTGGCAATAACAGCGTGAAATACTGCATGGGGCGCTTCGGCGCCCCATGTCATTGCTGTCGTCAGCTGGATAACCTGGGTCAGATCCCCGTCATGCCAATCTCGTCGAGCTGAACGTGGGCGGGTTGGCGCAGGGTGTAGAGCACTGCCTCGGCCAGATCCTCCACCTGCAACCAGCCGGGCTTGCGCTCGGCTGCGCAGGCCGGGGGCGGCACCTGCACCAGACCGGGACAGAGGGTATGTACCCGAATGCCCTGATGCTGCACCTCTTCGCGCAGCGCCTTGGCGAAGCCCAGCACCGCAAACTTGGCGGCGCAGTAGACGTTGGCCCTGGCATAGCCGTGCTTGGCTGCCTGGGAGGCGATGTTGATGATGGTGCCGTGGCGCCGGGCCAGCATGTCCGGCAGGCAGGCCTGGGTCAGCAGGAAGGTCCCCTTGGCGCAGGTGTTCATCACCCTGTCCCACTCGGATTCCGGCAGATCCTGCACCAGATAGTCGCTGCCGACCCCGCTGTTGTTGATCAGCAGATCGATGGGGCCGAGCAGGGCGCTGGCCTGGGCGTGCTGGGCGCGCACCTGGGGGCCGTCGCACACATCCAGCACCAGGGGCAGCACCCTTACCCCGTATTGGGCGCTAAGGCGAGCGGCTGCTTGCTCCAGCAGGGACTGGCGACGGGACGCCAGAATCAGCTCCACTCCCTCACGGGCCAGCGCCTCGGCGATGGCCAGTCCGATACCGCTGGCGCCGCCGGTGATCAGGGCGCGTGTTGCTCTCAGTTCGTTCATCTTCTGTACCTCCGAAATGGTGGAGGCATTGTGGCGGGGGGCGACTCGGGACGGTAGGGGGGAGGTCGTGGCGGCTCGAACCCTGGTTCGGATTTGGCGCAAAGGGTTCGAACTTTGGTTCTAGGCTGACGTGGAATCGTGCCGGGACTCTAGTGCTTACCAATTGATCTTGAAAACAAAACGCCGCCCGAGGGGCGGCGTTTTACATCATGGCAGCGCCTTCTCCTGAGGCGGGGCCACCGCCTTGTCGCTGGCGGGGTGTTCGTCTTCCTTGATCCAGGCATCCAGCAGGGTGTAGCCCACCGCCAGCACCACTGGGCCGATAAAGAGGCCGATGATCCCCATGGCCAGCAGGCCGCCGATGACCCCGACCAGGATCCGTGGCAACCCGGGTAGAGTGGTACTTTCTATTACTACTCCTTGCGTGTATTTTTGCCCAGTGGCAAAAAAATAGAGCCAAAGGGGAATGCTAAGTTAGTGATTTAAGAACCTGTGGTAGGTCATAATATATTTATTTAAAATGAGATTTCTCGTTACGGTTATCAGAAAAGTCCGGTGTGGTATGGAAAGCGCTATTAACGGATTAGTACCGTATCCCACCTATTCACAGTTATGAGTATCAAGGAGTAGTTAATGAGTTGGGCTGATGATTTGGTTCAGGCTTTTGAAAACCTTGGCGGACAAGCTGAGTTGGCTGATATATATGATGAGATTGAGAAAATCCGACCAAACCTAACACCGGCTTGGAAGTCTTCTGTTAGGGAGAGAATTCAAAGGCACTCCTCAGATTCAGCTGCGTACAACGAGAAAAATCCAGACCTTTTTTACTCATTGGAAGGTTTAGGTAATGGTGTTTGGGGGCTACGAAGCAAAGTTGCAAAAACCCCTTTGGCGACAGATCTCAATTCAGGAGAAGAAAATCCGTATGTTTCACAACAGGAGGTTTACCGAATTCTTCGCGATTCAACTTTGGCCAGAAAAATTAAACTGCTTCATTCTCATACCTGTCAAATTTGTAGAACAACAATCGAGCTTCAGAATGGTCAACTATATTCGGAAGCTCATCATGTCATTCCGTTAGGTTCGCCTCACAATGGTCCAGATACCCCGGGAAATATGCTTGTCTTATGCCCAAACTGCCATGTTCTATGTGATTATGGTGGTATTGAACTGAATTCTTCAAAAATAAAAGTGGTGGATGGACATGCAGTCTCAGAAGAAAGCATTCAATACCATAACAGCATAATATTTAACCGTGACTTATAACAAACGCATCAAGTTGTGCCCTGAAAAGCCTGCATTGGAACACCAAAACTTAGCTGCAACTGAAATTCAGCTCTCTCTCCTTTCTTAGCAAGATGCAGTACAGCCAAGATGGATGTTCTTTTCTGCTGTGGCATCCACTGCATCCACCGGCCTGACGCTATCGCCATAAACAAAACGCCGCCCTGGGGGCGGCGTTTTACATCATGGCATCGCTTTGTCCTGAGGCGGGGCCACCGCCTTGTCGCTGGCGGGGTGTTCGTCTTCCTTGATCCAGGCATCCAGCAGGGTGTAACCCACCGCCAGCACCACGGGGCCGATGAAGAGGCCGATGATCCCCATGGCCAGCAGGCCGCCGATGACCCCGACCAGGATCAGGATCAGCGGCAAGTCGGCGCCGCGCTTGATGAGGAAGGGGCGCAGGAAGTTGTCCATGGTGCCCGCCAGCAGGGACCAGACCAGCAGGAAGGTGCCCCAGGTGGTGTCGCCGCTCCAGTAGAGGTAGCCGACGCTCGCGATCAGCACCGGGAAGGGGCCAATCTGGGCGACGATCAGCAGGAACATCAGCACCACCAGGATCATGGTGTAGGGAATGCCGGCGATCAGCAGGCCGAGACCCGCCACAGAGGACTGCACCAGGGCGGTGACCACCACCCCCATGGCGACGGCGCGGATCGCCTGTGAAGCGAGCACTGTGGCGTTGTCACCACGTTGTCCCGCCAGCCGGTGGGCGAAGCGGCGAATGCCGTCGGCGGCCTTCTCCCCGGAGTGGTAGAGCAGGCCGCAGATGGCCACGGTCAGCATGAAGTGGACGAACAGCAGGCCGAGGTTGCCCGCCTGGGCCGCCAGCCAGCGGGCGGTCTGGCCGAAATAGGGGGCCAGCTTGGCAAACAGCACCTGACCGCCGCTCGCCAGGATCTGCTGCCAGAACTCATACAACTTGTCACCGACTAGCGGGACCTGCTGCAGCCAGAGCAGCTCGGGGGGCGGCGAGTGGCTGATCTGGGTGCCGAGCTCGATCAGCATGGGGGCCTTCTCCGCCACGTTGGCCAGCGCCATGAACAGGGGAATGACAAACATCAGCAGCAAGATGCTGCTCATCAGCAGGGCCGCCAGGGTGCGCTTGCCCCACAGCAGGCGCTGGGCCATCTGCATCAGCGGCCAGGTGGCGATGGTGATCATGGTGGCCCACACCAGGGCGGGCAGGAAGGGGCGCAGCACCATGAAGCACGAGACGATGAGCAGGCTGAGGAACAGCACCCCCAGGGTTACCTTGGCCAAATCTACTTTTTTCATAGCTATCGCATTCCCTTATTGAGGGGTTGGGCCCCGGGGCGTGGAGCCGGGGTTGATGAAACGCAGTGACCACCAGAGGCCGGCACTCAGCCAGAGCCCCAGACCACAGAGGAGCAAGCCCTGTCCTATCAGGATCAGCAGGGAGCTGCTGGTGAGCTGCGGCAGGGCGAGCAACAGGCCGCCGATACCCAGGCTGACCGACAGGGCCTGCAGGGCGGCGCCTATGGGGGGCACAGGGTGTCGTTCGAGTGGGAACAGAGTACCCGATACCAGGCCAAGGGTGAACATGGCCAGCGCCCCCAGGGCGCTGGATTGAGTGAGCCAGGCTCCCACCAGGCTGACGAGGATCAGGGCCGCCCAGGGGAGACGCCTGTCTGCCAGAGCGAAGATAGGTTTGCGCAGGGCCAGCACCAGGGCGCCGAGCCCCAGGCCCACCACCACATCCGAGATGAAGTGCACCCCGAGCCAGACCCGGGCCAGCCCGGCCAGACCTGCCAGCAGCAGGGCGAGCGTGATCCCTTGCCAGGCCCTGATCCCGGGCAGCGAGCAGAGCAGCAGGCCCCAGCACAGCAGGGCGGAGGCGGTGTGACCGCTCGGCATGCCAAAGCCCTGTGCGCTTTGCCCCGCGAGTCTGGGGTCCAGGTGGAAGGGTCTTGGCCAACCCAACCCCTCCTTGGCGAGCTGCACCAGCAGGGTGAGCAGCACCATGGCAAACAGCATCCGGTATAGTTTTCGCCAACCGAGTAGCGGCAAGAGCAGCAGGGCCAGCCCCAGCTGGACGGGAGCCGTGCCGAGCAGGTTGCCGGCCAGGGGCCAGAGGGCGTCTGGGCCTATCCGGCCTTGCAGGCGCTGGATCAGCGGCAACTCGGCCCTGTGCAATGGGCTGGCGCCCTCGCTGAAATCGGCCTGCCACTGCACCTGACTCTCGGGTACCTCTGCGATCCTGGGGGCCAGCCAGTCGAGCTGCGCCGGGAAGCGACGCTCCCCATCTGGTAGCAGGGTTGGTTCGATCAGCCTGGCATTGAGAATTTCGCCGCCGAGATTGGGGGCCTGCAATATGGAAACAAAGCCCGAGTCTTGCTGGGCCTGAATGGGGGTCAGGGTCTGGCAGGCGAACAGCTTGGCCCGCTGCCAGCGCCCCAGCTCCGCCGTGATCCGGCCGCGCAGCCCTGTCTCCTCATGGAGTTCCCGCAGGGCCGCCTGCTCGGCGGTTTCGCCCGCGTCTATGTAACCGCCGCTCAGGCTGTAGCGGCCGGAGATCCTGTCTTGCACCAGCAGCAGTTGTTGCTGGTGGCGGATCACGCAGGCGGCCGCGCTGGGGGCCGTTTGCTCTGCCTGGACGGTGAGCAGTGGCGACAGCAACAGAAACAGGAAAAAGAGGGCGCGGATCATGACGGGTCCATGGGGCTGATGAGTGGGGCAAGGGTCACAGAAATCAGATACTTGGGCAATGAATTCCTGATGAAATACCGGCCGAAGCGGCAGGATTCGGGTCCAAACCGAGCCGCAAGGATTGCCGTCGGCCGAGGCAGTCCCTAGTATTGGCGGCTATTGTTCCTTTCATGTAACTCATCTTGGGGCTTTCCATGAGACAGATTGGTTTTTTCTTGGGGATAGGCATTGGCGTCATCCTGATACTCTTTGGCAGCATCGTCATCTTCCAGGCCTTGCCCGCCGCACTGGATGTGCTGGAGATGCCGAGCCGCATTCCCTTCGTGCGTGAGGTGTACACCTGGCTGATGACCAGTGCCAGCGGCCTCACCAACCAACTGGAGCAGAACTTCCTGGAGGCCTTCCAGACCGTCCTCAAGCTGATACTGCTCATTACCTTCATGTGGGTCTGCGTCAAGCTGGTCAACATGGGGGTGCTGATCATCCGGGCCGGGGTCGACCTTATCCGCACCGCCATCGAGCACAGCGAAGACAAGCTCGCCAAGCCGTCCGAGCAGGATCGTCACCTTTAAGGTTTCACTGCCTGATCGCAGATAAACAACAGGCCACCCTAGGGTGGCCTGTTTGCATGGTGAAAAATGCTACCAGGAATTAGTTAAGCAGTTTCTCCAGCTCGGCCTCGGCATCCGCCCTGGCCTGGTCCCCTTGTCCGGCGGCCTTGGCTTCCAGCTTGGCCGCATCTGCCTTCACAGTTGCTTCCGCACTGCTCACCGCCTGCTTGGCGCTGTCGGTCACGGCCTTGGTCGCCTGCTGCTGGGTGCTGACGGCGGCGCTGCTCGCGGCCTGCTTGGCCGAATTGGCCACTGCCTGGGTCGCTTGCTGCTGCAGTGTGGTTGCAGTCCCGCTCACCGCCTGTTTGGCGCTGTCGGTGACGGCCTTGGTCGCCTGTTGCTGAGTACTGGCGACGCTGCTCACGGTTTGCTTGGCGGTGTCGCTAACGACCTTGCTCGCCTGTTGCTGGGTGCTGATGGCGGCGCTGCTCACCGCCTGTTTGGCGCTGTCGCTAACGGCCTTGGTCGCCTGTTGCTGAGTGCTGACGGCGGCGCTGTTCACTGCTTGCTTGGCGCTGTCGGTGACGGCCTTGCTCGCCTGTTGCTGAGTGCTGACGGCGGCGCTGCTCACGGCTTGCTTGGCGCTGTCGGTAACGGCCTTGGTTGCCTGCTGCTGGGTGCTGGCAGCCGCATCGTTCACTGCCCGCTTGGCAGAATCCGTCACCGCCTGGTTGGCCTGCTGCAGGGTGCCGGTAACGCTCTTGTTCACCTGTTGTGTCGCGGCGCCTGTGGCGCTGCCGACCGCTTGCTTGGCGGAGCCCGTGATGGCCTGGGTCGCGCTCTGCTGCATGGCGCCCATCATATTGCCGAGCAGGGAGCCGCCGGATCCCGTCATGGCCTTGCCGACCCCGTTGAGGGCGGTGGCGGTCGGGTTGCCTGCTTGCCAGTTCTGCATGGTGCTCGGCCAGCTCGGGGTGGCCGCGGTCAGGTTCTCACCGAACACCTGGGTGGCTCCGTCGCTCTTTTGCAGCATGACGGAGAGCTGGTTGGTGTCGGCGTTCCACACCATGCCCGCCTGTTTGGCGATGTCCGGCACCGGCGCATAGCGAGAGACCACGTAGAACAGAGGCCCCTCCTGTTGCAGCTCGTTGGCGGTCTTGAGCAACTGCATGGTGCTGTCGTAGTTGGGGCCCAGCATGGCGGTCATGCGGTCCTTAATGAGGGGCTGCTCGAACAGGTTCGCCTCGTTCGGATCGAAACCGACCAGGGGCTTGAGCAGGGCCCACATCAGCTGGCTGGTGGGGCTCATCAGCAGCAGGGGGGCAACGCAGGCGGACAACATCAGACTCAGGCAGGCAGCCTTGAGCAACGGCATGATACGCATCGACAACATATCCAAGTAATTATTTGATTAATAAGGGTATCTGTTACCATTCCCCGGCAACATCACCTGAACTGGGCCGCCCCTTCACGGCTGGAAGCGGCGGGCGCAGGCAGGCTATCATATTGCCCCCGGAATGCCAGATGCGCCGACAGATATTGGTCAAGTCGGCGACAACCATGGTCGCCTGTCATGAACAGGCTCTTCACCTCACAGGTCGTTCGTCATGATTAAATTCGGTCTTTGTCTGTTTGCCGTGGGCACCGTTGCCAGCGCGATGGCGGCGCCGGGCCAGACGCCGCTCAGCCACTCGGTGGGCACGGATCTGGTGCTGCCGCTCGGATCCTTGCCGGAGCGGGTCTGCTGGTATCAGGATCAGAAGTTCTCCCTCGGTGCCCGCATCCAGCAGGGTGACGTCTGGCTGGAGTGCGGCCCGCAAAATGCGCAGGAGAGCAACGGTCCCCTGGCCTGGCGTGAGCCTCAGCTGTATCAGCCTGCCGCCGAAGGGAGCAGCAATAGAGAGACGATCAGCGTGGGTCAGTGAGCCTTTTCTTGATCCAGCTACAGACATGAGAGTGATCTCTATCGCATAATGCGGCACTTTCTTCTCTCGGCTGGGATCTAAGCAAATGGCTCGTCGCTCTTCCAATATGCAACGTCGTCGCAGTAGCTGGTGGTACAAACGCCTGTTGGTACGGGAACGGGCAGAGCGCGAAGCGCGTTCCGTTCGGGATTGATACTGAATTGATAGAATTGAAAAACGGAGCCTCAGGGCTCCGTTTTTATATGTGGTTTAGAGCGAAAAAAGGAGGCCGATTGGCCTCCTTTTTTATTGGTCGTCAGATGGTTAGCGCTGCAGGGCGGCCAGTGCCAGCTCGACCCGTTTGGCGTATTCCGGATCTGCCTGCTCGAAGTGCCTGAGCTGGGTCTGGACGATGGCGTCGTCCTCCACGTTGACCAGGGATCGCGCCAGGTTGGCGGCGAGGCGCGAGCGCTGCCCCTCGTCCATGATGCGGAACAGGTTGCCAGGCTGGCTGTAGTAGTCGTCATCATAGTCGCGGAAGTTGTAGTGCAGGGCGGCCCCTTCCAGGCTCAGGGCCGGTTCGTGCTGCTCGCTCGGGGTCTGGGTGCCGAAGCGGTTCGGCTGGTAGTTCGGGCTGGCGCCGCCATTGCTGTCCCCTCGCATGGCGCCGTCGCGGTGGGCGCCGCTGAACGGGCAGCGGGGGGCGTTGACCGGCAGCAGACCGTGGTTGACCCCGAGGCGATAGCGCTGGGTGTCACCGTAGGAGAAGAGCCGTCCCTGCAGCATGCGATCCGGCGAGAAGCCGATGCCGGGCACCACGTTGGCCGGGGTGAAGGCGGCCTGCTCCACATGGGCGAAGTAGTTGTCCGGGTTCTTGTTGAGCTCCAGCACTCCCAGCGGGATCAGCGGGTAATCCTTGTGGGGCCACACCTTGGTGAGATCGAAGGGGTGGATCTCATAGGTATGGGCCTCGGCCTCCGGCATGATCTGCACATGGACCTTCCAGCGCGGGAAGTCGCCCCGCTCGATGGCGTTGAACAGATCGGCCTGGCTGGTTTCCCTGTCCTGACCGACGGCGGCGGCGGCCTCTTCATCTGTGTAGAAGCTGTGGCCCTGCTCGGTCTTGAAGTGGAACTTGACCCAGAAGCGCTCGTTGGCGGCGTTGATGAAGCTGAAGGTGTGGCTGCCGTAGCCGTTCATCTCCCGCAGGCTTTTCGGGATGCCGCGGTCGCTGAACAGGGTGGTGATCTGGTGCAGGGATTCCGGGTGGCGGGACCAGAAGTCCCAGGCGGCGGTGGCGCTGCGCAGGTTGGTGCGGGGATCCCGCTTCTGGGTGTGGATGAAGTCCGGGAACTTGAGCGGATCGCGGATGAAGAAGACGGGGGTGTTGTTGCCCACCAGATCCCAGTTGCCCTGCTCCGTGTAGAACTTAAGGGCGAAGCCGCGCACGTCGCGCTCCGCATCGGCGGCCCCCTTCTCACCGGCGACGGTGGAGAAGCGCAGGAACACAGGAGTCTGCTTGCCGACGGCGTTGAACAAGTCCGCCTTGCTGAACAGGCTGATGTCGTGGGTCACGGTGAAGGTGCCGTAGGCGCCCGAGCCCTTGGCGTGCACCACCCGCTCCGGGATGCGCTCGCGGTCGAAGTGGGCGAGTTTTTCCATCAACCAGATGTCTTGCATCAGTACCGGGCCACGGGGGCCGGCGGTCAGGCTGTTGTTGTTGTCGACGACGGGGGCGCCATTGGCGCTGTGCAGGGTCTTGTCGGTCATGGGGCATCTCCTTGTGATGATGGAGGCACGATACGGCAAGGGGCGCGAGCGGGGCCAATCGGTCATGCCTAAGTGTTTGATAGATGGCCCTAATGGAGTTGGCGATGGATGCAAAGGGCGCTATGTTGGACGAAGGTTCACGCACAGGGGAAGAGAGGAAATGGTTGAAATCAGGATCCGTCAGACGGAGGCCGGCGATGCCCAGGGGCTGCGGGATCTCTATGCCATGCCCAGAGCCCAGGCGGGCACCCTGCAGATGCCCTATCCGACCCTGGCCATGTGGCAGCAGCGGTTGGCGGAGGGCGGCGGCTACGGCCTGGTGGCCATAGTGGACGAGCTGCTGGTGGGGGATCTCAGACTCTGGCTGGAGGCCAACCCGCGGCGCCGCCATGTGGGCTCTTTTGGCATGGGAGTACGCGACGACTGGGCCGGCCGCGGCGTGGGCTCGGCCCTGCTGGGGGCGGCGGTGGATCTGGCGGACAACTGGCTCAACCTGCAGCGGCTCGAGCTGACGGTCTACAGCGACAACGCCCCCGCCATCGCGCTCTATCGCAAGCATGGCTTCGTGGAGGAGGGATGCTCCCCCGCCTACGCGTTTCGCGAGGGGCGCTTCGTCGATGCCCTGCATATGGGGCGGGTCCGCCTGCCGTGAGCGTCAGTGAGAGCGAGATTGCCATAAGAGTGAGCCTGCCATGATCGACTACCGTGCCCGCCTGCGGCCCGCCATCCGGGCCCTGGAGCTGGATCCCGAGCTGAGCCTGAACGAGGTGGCGGCCCTGGCCTGCCTCTCCTGCTACCACTTCCACCGGGTGTTCACCGCGGTGACCGGCGAAGCCCCCGGTGAGATGCAGCGCAGGCTGCGGCTGGAGCGGGCCTGCGCGGCGCTGCGTTACGGCAAGGCGCCGGTCACCAGCGTGGCGCTAGCGGCCGGTTTTGCCAGCTCCCAGGCCTTTGCCAAGGCGTTTCGCAAGCAGTTTGCCATGACCCCGGGGGAGGTGCGCCGTCACCCGGAACGGCTGCCAAACAGCAAGGCTGGACACCAGGAGAGCAAGGATGGACACGCCTTCTCTTCGAACGAGGGGCATGATGAGGGGGTGTCAAACGAGAGGAGTTTCAGGATGAAAACCGAACAGATGAGTGGCCGTACCCTGGCCTATATTCGCGTCACCGGCCCCTATGGGGAGGGCTATGATCCCGTCTGCCAGCGGCTCTATCAGTGGGCGGCGGCGCGGGGGCTGGCGGAGGGGGAGTGGATCTTCATCTACCACGACAACCCTGAGGTGACGGCGCCGGCCCAGTGCCGCACCGATATCGGGGTGACGGTACCTGCGGGCACGGCGGTCTCGGGGGAGGTGGAATCCCA
Source organism: Aeromonas lusitana (assembly GCF_002812985.1). Lineage (GTDB taxonomy): Bacteria > Pseudomonadota > Gammaproteobacteria > Enterobacterales > Aeromonadaceae > Aeromonas > Aeromonas lusitana. The sequence goes on along the minus strand of NZ_PGCP01000016.1, from coordinate 51,437 downwards.
GCTCATCCCTACCGGCCGCTATGCCCAGTCCCGCTATGTGATCACGGACCGAAGCCAGTACGGGCCCCTGTGGCAGGAGCATGTCGGCGAAATCGTGGCGGCCGGGCTGGCCTTCGGCGACGGCCCCTGCTTCGAGCTCTATCACAGCTCCAGCAATGATCCGCTGCGCGACGATGTGAGCTTCTGCTCCAGCGTCAAGGCTTGATAGCCAGAGCGACTGCTTCCAGACTAAAAAGCAGTGGATATGCGAGATAAGACCAAGAGGAGCCAGTGATGGCTCCTCTTTGCATCTGGGCTCGTGGCGGGTTTTTCACATCCGCAAGAGATCTCGGCGGGTGGTCTATCAAGGGCGTTCGGTGCTGGCCGTTGATCATGCCACGCTCACATCAGAACGTGGCCCATGGGGCAGTCACGACTGGCTTGGCACCTTGTCCCGGCGGGACTTCCACCACCATCGCAGGCGAATTTGAGAGATCAGCATGCCTGCCAGCATCAGGGGGCAGCCGACCGATAATGACACGCTCATCGAGATTGGCTTGGTACCTTGTCCCGGCGGGACTTCCACCACCATCTCAGACGAATTTGCGAGATCAGCATCCCTGCCAGCATCAGGCTGCAGCCGACGATGGCGCGCTCATCCAGGGATTCGCCGAGCAGCAGCACGCCACCGATGGCGGCAAACACCGTCTCCAGGCTGAGGATGATGGCGGCGTGGGCCGGATGGGCGCCGCGCTGGCCCACCACCTGCAGGGTGTAGCCGATGCCGACCGACACCAGGCCGGCGTAGAGCAGGGCCTGCCAGCCCGCCACGGCGGCGCCCAGGGTCGGGGTCTCGATGACGAAGGCGGTGGCGAGGCTCAGCAGGCCGCACACCAGGAACTGGACGCCGGCGAGGCGAATGGGGGCGACCCGGTTGGAGTAGTGATCCAGCACCAGCAGGTGGATGGCCCAGAACAGGGCGCCTATCACCTGCAGCAGATCCCCGTAGCCTATGGTGAAGTCGTCGGTCACGCTGAGGTAGTAGAGCCCCGCCATGGCGATGAGGGCGCCGACCCAGGTGTTGACCCCCGTCTTGTGGCGCAGCAAGAGGCCGATGACCGGCACCAGGATGATGTAGAGGCCGGTGATGAAGCCCGCCTTGGCGGCCGTGGTGTAGAGCAGCCCCACCTGTTGCAGGGAGGCGGCGCTGAACAGCACTGTGCCGGCGAGCAAGCCGCCGATGAGCAGCAGCCTGCGCTCGCCGGAGGGCGGCTCGGATGGCGCGCTGGGCTGGCGCGACTTGAGCCACCACAACAGGGGCAGCAGGGAGAGGGCACCGAGCAGGAAGCGCAGGCCGTTGAAGGTGAAGGGCCCCATGTGGTCCATCCCCAGGCGCTGGGCGACGAAGCCCAGTCCCCAGATGGCGGCGGCCATCAATAACATCATGTTCGAACGCATACGAATTCATCCCTGAAGCAGCAATCACGGGAGCACTCCTCGGCTCCTGTCACCACGATACCCGTGTGCGGGGGGCTTTGTCGCCCGCCTTTTGCGATGTCGAACGGGTGCAGGGGCCGGATGTTCGTCACTGGTCAGCCTGGCGGGTGGAGTGGCTGGTGCGGGAGCCGAAGGATAGGGGGCAGATCCGGCCTCCCCCGCATGGCGGGCGGGGGTGATCAGTCAGTCGTTGGCGAGCTTGGCCAGCAGGGGAATGAGGGCGAGCAGCAGCAGGTTGCCGCGCAGGATCCAGACCACCCAGAACTGCTGCTGGATGGAGACCATGGGGGCGCGCCCCTGGCGCAGGGAGCGGCGCCAGTGGTGGAACAGCCGGCTGGGGTAGCCAAAGCTGATGGCCATGGCGAAGAACAGCAGCAGCTTGATGCGATAGCCGGGATTGGCGAGCACCACCCTGGGCTCGAGGGGGTGGGCCAGCAGTTGCAGCACGCCGGTGATGAAGATGAGCAGCAGGGCCAGGGCCACCAGGCTGTCGGCGATCAGCAGCTTGCGCACCTGCTCGATGGACATGCCCCGCCGGAACAGGAAATACTCGGATGTGACGGCCCCGGTCAGGGTGATCACGGCGCAATAATGGAGCGCCATCAGCAGATCCGGGTTCAACATCTGAGCCTGTTCCTTCCCATTGAGCTCATCGCAAGCTTCCTCTTGGTGCCATCTGGCCGGGCTGATATTCTGACATTAGATCACATCGGACGGTAGCTGGGGGCCTGGATTGGCCAAGCGTGACAAGGGAATTGTAACCACGCAAAATTGGTCTCTGGTTGCTCGGATGCGACTGGGGCTGGTGCTGCTTTTCCTGCCGGTGCTGATGTTGGGCAGTATCTACTATCTGCACATGGAACGCAGCCTGCAAATCGACTTGCAGCAGCGCCTGCTCGCCACCAATCAGCAGTTGCAACACACCTTCATCGAACCCTATCTCGACGAGCTGGAACGACAGTTCAACCTGATCTACGACCGGGCCCTGGTCGAGGATTTCAGCGGCGCCGGGCTGCGACACCCGGAGCGCTATCTGCAGGAGTGGACCCTCTACAAGGGGGTCATGGCCGATCTCGACTCCGCCTATGTGGGCACCGCCAGGGGGGATTTCCTCATCTACCCCAGACCCGAGGTGCCCGCAGACTACGATCCCAGAACGCGTCCCTGGTATCAGCTGGCCAGCCAGCAGGCGGGCAAGCTGGTGTGGACTGAACCCTATCAGGGCTATGGCGAGCTCCATGACAAGCTGATGATCTCCCTGGCGCGCGCCCTGACCGATCAAGCGGGCAAGGTGCAGGCGGTGCTGGCCATCGACGTGGTGCTTGCCCCCTTCTCCGCCCAGTTGAACAAGCAGCCGGAGGCGGGCTACCAGATGATCATCAATCGCTCCGGCAAGGTGCTCGCCGACCCGGATCCGGGTCGCCTGCTCAAGGCCATGTCCCATCCCCAGTGGCTCTCTCGCTTCAGCAAGGATGAAGGTGTCTTCCTGGATACCGACGCCCAGCAGTTCGTGGCCTATCGTCGGCTGCCCCACTGGAACTGGGTGCTGATCAGCGTGCAACCGGCGGCCAGCTTCCAGGCCGTGGTGGCTCGCGCCTCCTTCAACGTGCTGGGGGTGGTGATGCTGGCCTGCGTGCTCTACGCGCTGCTGGCGCTGTTCTGGGTCCGTTACTTCAGGCGCATGCTGGATGAGATCTCCGCCATGATCCGCGCCAGCCGGCTGCCACCTGATGACGTGCCCCAGGGGGGCATGCGCGAGCTCAGACATGTCTATGCCGAGCTCGCCGAGGTGAGCAAGGATTATCACGAGGTGCGCCAGCTGGCCAACATGGACAAGCTGACCGGCCTCTACAACCGGCGCTTCTTCGACGAGCGGCTGCAGCACATGCTGCTGGAGCAGCAACCCTTCTGCCTGGCCATGCTGGATCTGGACAACTTCAAGCGGGTCAACGACACCTATGGCCACCACACGGGGGACGTGGTGCTCAAGCGGGTGTCGGCGCTGGGCAACCAGCTGCTGGGGGATCACGGCTGGGTCTGCCGCTACGGCGGCGAGGAGCTGGTGGCCCTGTTGGTCAACCCGGACTCCTCTTTCTGCCTGATGCTGCTCGAGCAGTTCAGGATGGGGGTGGCCTCCCTGGACTGGCGCGAGCCGGATCTGAGGCTGACCTTCAGCGGCGGCCTGGTGGCGAACACGCCCGGGCTGGATGCCAGGACCCTGCTGGAGATAGTGGATGCGGAGGTGTATCGCGCCAAGCGCGATGGTAAGAACCGCATCTACCTCGGCAGCGTGCCAGAACCGGTCGAGGCCAAATAGCCCGGCCAGCCTGACAAAAAAGAAGAGACCCCCGGGTCTCTTCTGCCATCAGACGGCGAGTTGCCAGTGCAGGATTGGCCAGTGCAGCTCTTCGGCCACCTGACGCAGGCCGGGAGCCGGGTTGACCGCATGGGGATGGGCCACCGCCCGCAGCAGCGGCAGATCGTTGTGGGAGTCGCTGTAGCCGTGGCTCTCCTGCCAGACTCCTGGGTGCCCCGCAAACAGCTGGTTGATGCGCGCCACCTTGCCCTCTCTGAAGCTCAAGGTGCCCCGGGTCTGGCCGGTCAGCATGCCTTGTTCCTCATCCAGCAGGATGGCGACACAGTGATCCATCCCCAGCATGCGGGCCATGGGGGCCACCAGATGCTCGCCGGAGGCGGAGATCAGCACCAGCACGTCCCCCCTTTGTCTATGCCACTCGATGCGGGCCAATCCCTCCGGGTAGAGGCGATCCCTCAGCACCCCCTCGGCGAAGTGCTGGCACTGCTGATCGAGCCAGGTTCGGCTCTTGCCCGCCAGGGGCTGCAGGGTGAAGGCCATGTACTGGTGCATGTCCATCTTGCCCTGATGGTAGAGGGACATCATGGCCTGCTCTTCGGCCACCATGGTGGCGGGCGCCAGCTCCTGGGCCACCATGTGTTCCAGCCAGAGGCTGGCGGAGTCCCCGGCGATCAGGGTCTCGTCCAAATCAAACAGTGCCAGTCTCATGTCAGCTCCTTGTGGCGGCCTGGGTGAAAAAGAACTATGGGATTCATGAGGCTATGCTACCTCACAGAACTGATCCCGGGCTACCGCCAGGGTCACTGTGGTGCCCACCGCCAGCAGATCCCGAGCCGAGCGGTTGAGTACGTCCACCGTCAGCAGTCCCGCCTCGCATTCGACCCGATAGCGGATGACGTTGCCGAGCAGTTGTTGCTGGCGAATGATGCCGGGCAGGTTGGGATCCTGGCACTCGCTGCCCGCCGGCAGCAGGCTGATGGCTTCGGGGCGCAGGGCCAGCTGGCCGTGGAAGCGCGGGCCGAGCAGTGACTTGGCCTGCTCGGGTGCCAGCAGGTTGTAGTGGCCGATGAAGCCCGCCACGAAGGCGCTGGCGGGCTGGGTGTAGATCTGCTCCGGGCTGCCGCTTTGCACTATCCGCCCCTTGTCCATCAGGAACACCCGATCCGACAGGGTTAGCGCCTCCTCCTGATCGTGGGTGACGAACAGTGTGGTCAGCTCGAGCCGCTGCTGAATTTCGCGGATCTGCTGGCGCAGGCTGCGGCGGATGCGGGCATCCAGCGCCGACAAGGGCTCGTCCAGCAAGAGGATGCGCGGCCGCACCACCAAGGCGCGGGCCAGGGCGACCCGCTGGCGCTGACCGCCGGAGAGCTCGCTCGGATAGCGCTTCGCGAAGTCCGCGAGCTCCACCAGTGCGAGGGCCTCCTGCACGCTGCTGGCCAGCTCCCGCCCCGGCTGGGGTTTCATTTTCAGGCCGAAGGCCACGTTGTCCCACACCGTCATGTTCGGGAACAGGGCATAGCTCTGGAACACCATGCCGATGCCGCGCTGCTGGGGGGCCTGCCAGGTAATGTCTTCACCGGCGACCCGGATCTGGCCGCCGTCGACCTGGGTCAGCCCGGCCAGGGCCCGCAGCAGGGTGGACTTGCCGCAGCCTGAGGGGCCGAGCAGGGTCACCAGCTCCCCCTTGCGGATGCCAAATTCGATCCCCTCGAACACCCGGGTCTCGCCGTAGGACTTGTGCAACTGATTGACTTCTAGATGAAACATCTTGGATCACCGATGGAATCTATTGGCCGCCCAGGTGAGCAGCAGGGTCAGCAGGAAGTAGCTCATCACCAGGGCGCTGGTGAAGTGGCCGGAGGTGGCGCGCATGTTGTAGAGATAGACCTGCAGCGTCTCGTAGCGGGTGCCCACCAGCATGTTGGCGAACACGAACTCCCCGAGCAGGAAGGAAAGGGACAGAAACAGCGCCGCCAGCAGCCCTTTGCGCAGGCAGGGCAACACCACCATGGCGAAGGCACGGGCGTTGCTGGCGCCGAGCAGGTGGGCGGCATCCATCAGATCTTTGAGCGGTATCCCCTGCAGGTTGTTGGCGAGCGCCCGGTACATGAAGGGCAGCACTATGGTGAACCAGGTGCCTACCAGGATCCACGGCGTGCCGATCAGGGGCAGGGGGCCGTCCGCGTAGATCTGCAGCAGACCCACAGAGGAGACCACGGGGGGCACCGCGAAGGGCAGCAGGATCAGCAGATTCATCCAGGGATCCAGCTTGGGGAAGTAATAGGCCACTACCAGAACCGTTGGAACCAGCACGAGCGTCCCCAATAACAGGGTGGCGAAGCAGACCAGCAAACTGCGGCCGAAGGCGGCGAGGAAGCGGGGATCCCCCCACAACTTGAGATACCAGTCGAGGGTGAAGCCGTCCGGCAGCAGGGTAGCGCCCCAGCGGGTGGAGATGGAGTAGAGGAAGGTGGCCAGCAGGGGCAGCAGCAGGGTCGCCACCATGGCGCCCAGCACCCACTTTGGCCAGCCCGGTTTCAGGTCACGCATGTTGGTTCCCCTTGTTCACATAGCTCCGCTTCAATAGCCACTGGTTGGCGGCCGTGACCACCCCTAGCAGTACCATCAGGATCACCGCCAGCGCCGCCGCCAGGTTCGGCTCGAGGAAGATGTCGCCGGAGACCAGACTGGCCACTCGTATGGTCACCAGGTTGAAGTTGCCCGTGGTGAGGGCATAGGCGGAGGCGTAGGCGCCTACCGCGTTGGCGAACAATATGATCAGGGTCCCGAGCAGGGCCGGAGTGAGCACAGGCAGTGCCACGTGCCACACATACTGGCGCTTGCTGGCGCCAAGCAGGGCGGCGGCCTGGGGCCAGTCATCCTGCAGCGCATCGAAGGCTGGATAGAGCAGCAAGAGGGCCAGCGGTATCTGGAAATAGGTGTAGATGAGGATGAGGCCGCTGCCGGAGTAGAGGTTGAAGCCGTCGATCCAGCCCCAGGATTTCAGCAAGAGGGTGATGGCGCCATTGATGCCGAGAATGATGATGAAGGCGAACGCCAGCGGCACGCCGCTGAAGTTGCTGGTCATGGTGACAAAGGCCAGCAGCAGGCGCTTGACCCCCTCACCGCTGTGGCGCAGGGCCGCCGCCCCCAGGGTGCCTATGGCGAGCCCCGCCAGGCTGGCGATGCCGGCGATGCGCAACGAATTGCCAAAGGATTGCAGGTAGAAGGGTGAGCTCAGTATCTCCTGGTAGTAACCCAGGCCCCAGCCGTCCGGGGTCTGCAGGCTGCCCACCAGCACCCATATCATGGGGGCGAGCTGGAACAGTATCATCAGCAGGGCGAAGGGCAGCAGCACCAGGGCGGGCAACCAGTGACGGCGGGCACGGCCCTGGTGCGCGCCTTGCGCTGTCAGGGTATCAGTGGCGGCGGGCATCATCAGTGCACCTCCCGCTGGTGGCTGGCCTTGAGCAGCTGTGGGCCGCTCGGCTTGTCGTGGGGCACACCGAGCAGGTCCGCCATCAGGGCGCAGAGCTGGGTCTGTTGCAGAGCAGGCCCTGCCGGCCACTGGGTCACCAAGGCCTCCCCGAACAGCCAGAGCGGCACCTGGCGCTCTTCGGGCAGGGTGCCGCCGTGGCTGCGATCCTCGTTCATGCCGTGATCCGAGGTGATCAGCACCTGATACCCCTCGCCTAACCACTGGGGCAGCAGGTCGGCCAGCAGGCTGTCCATGCGCCGCGCCTGGTTTCGGTACTGGGGAGAATCGAGGCCAAACTTATGGCCCGCATCGTCTACCCCCATGGGATGGATCAGCAGGAAGTCGGAATCGTACTGGGTGCGCAGCCATTCGCCGTCCAGCAGCAGGTGGCTGTCGGGGTAGCCATCGTCCCAGTAGAAGCAGCCATGCTGGATGGGCAGTTGCTCGTCGTGGGTGAAGCGATCTCGAAGCGGTTGCCAGGGGCTCTGGTTGTAGAGCTCGCTGACCCAGTGATAGGCCGCGGCGGCCGTGGTCTTACCCGCGGCGCGGGCGAGGTGGAAGATGGATTCGTGTCGGCTGAGGCGGCTGACGCCGTTGTGACTGATGCCGCTCGCCACGGGCGGCACGCCGGTCAGTATGCATTCGTAGAGTGGCCGGGAGAGGGAGGGCAGGGCGCAGGTCAGGGTCGTGTAGAGACCGCGCTCTGCCTCCACCATGCCAGCGAGGTAGCCCATGGTGTGGGCTACCTCGGCAGACAGGCCATCCACAAGTACCACTATCACCTTGTGTTGCACAGGCTGTCCTTACTGCATGTTGATCATGACGGTTTCCTGCCACTGGCGCGGCAGGGCCTTGGAGCTCTGCTCCCAGGCGGCGTGATCCTGCACCGGCTTGGCGTTGGCGTATTGCTCCGCCGGCAGCAGCTTGGCCTTAACATCATCCGGCAGGGCGACGTTGCTGCGGATGGGGCGGGCATAGCCACGGGCCAGGTTGATTTGGCCGGCGTCCGAGAGGATGTATTCCCGCGCCAGCTTGGCGGCGTTGGGGTTCTTGGCCCACTTGTTGATGATGGTGGTGTAACCGGCGATGACGGAGCCGTCACTCGGGATAACCACGGCAAACTTGTTGGGGTCGATTTGATCGCGGTAGTTCAGGGCGTTGAAGTCCCACAACACCCCCACTTCCACTTCGCCCTTCTCGATGTTGGCTATGGTGGGGTCGTTGAGGGAGAGGCGGCCCTGCTTGGCCAGCTTGCCGAACAGCTCCAGCGCCGGTTGCAGGTTCTTCTCGCTGCCGCCGGTGGCATAGGCCGCCGCCAGCACGCCGTTGTTGGCCTGGGAGGCGACGCCCACATCCCCCAAGGTCACCTTGTAGTCACCGCCGAGCAGGGACTGCCAGCTGGTGGGAGCGGCCTTGACCAGATCCTTGTTGATCAGGAAGGCGATGGTGCCGGTATAGGCCAGCATCCAGTGGCCGTCCGCGTCCTTGGCCCAGTTCGGAATGTCCGCCCAGGTGGAGGGCTTGTAGGGCTGGGTGACCCCCTGCTTGACCGCGACCGGGCCGAAGGCGCCGCCCACGTCACCGATGTCGGCGGTGGCATTGGCCTTCTCGGCGGCAAACTTGGCGATCTCCTGGGCCGAGCTCATGTCGGTGTCCTGGTGCTTGATGCCATAGACGCTGCCGATCTGCTGCCAGGTGTCCTTCCAGTTCGCCCAGCTGTCGGGCATGCCGATGCTGTTGAGCTGGCCTTCGCCGCGGGCGGCTTTCTCCAGATCCGCGATATTGTCGGCGGCAAACAGTGGCTGACTGATGGCCGCCATGGCCAGTGCACTTGCGATCAAGGTTTTCATCATCCCATCCCTCTGGACTAGGTCAGTTAAGGTTCGAGAGGGATGCTAGAGGGGAAATATGACGGCGGCGGGGCGTTTACGTGGCAGTTTGATGACAAGTGAGGCCTGTCATTCCTCGCAGGGAGAGCTGACGCAAGGTGTGGATAGGGTGGTGGCGAACACGTATATAGATATCCATTTGAGATCTTATTGGCCTGTCACCTGACTGTCATCCCGCCAGGGTACAACTCTGGGCCAACCTTGGCTGGTCTACTCCAGCCCAATGACCGACAGGGATGTGACAGTGAGAGAGCCGCGATTGAGCGAGCAGGTTGTGGCCGAAGGCCGCAGCCCTTCCAAGTGCGAACAGATTTGCCAGACCCTGCGCCGCTACATCGGCAGCGGCCAGCTGGGGGCGGGGCAACAGCTGCCCGCCGAGCGGGCCCTCAGCGAGCGCTTCGCCACCACTCGCATCACCATCAAGGAGGCGCTGTCCAGCCTGGAGGCGGATGGTCTCATCTACCGGGCCGAGCGCCGTGGCTGGTTCGTGGCGCCCCCCAGGCTCACCTATGATCCCGCCATCCACACCCACTTCCACCAGTGGATCGGCGAGCAGCAGCGCACCGCCGAGACCCGGGTGCTGGCCCACGGCGCTGAGCTGGCCAGCAGCGAGTTGTGTCGCTGGATGGGACTGGCCCCCTTCACGCCGCTTTACGAGATCCGTCGCCAGCGGCTGATCGACGGTCGCCCCGTGCTGCACGTCAGCCATCACCTACTGGCGAGCCGTTTCCCCGATATCGCGAGCGCCCCCCTTGCGAGCTCCCTCACCGAGCTTTACCGGCAGCGCTATGGCATAGGCCAGGGCGGGGCCAGCCTCGAGATCACTCCCTCGGCGGCGCGGGGGGCCATAGCCCGCGCCCTCAACCTGGCAGAGGGGAGCGCCGTGCTGCGGCTGGTGCGGGTCAACTACGACGAGACGGGGGCTCTGGTGGATTGCGATGTCGAGCACTGGCGGCCGGATGCCATCCGCATCTGCCTGGACACCCGGGTGCCCTTGCCCCCGTTGGGGGCGAGAGCGGGAACGCCAGCACAGAGTCAGGGAAAGATCCGGGCGTGAGGGATGGGATCCTGTCCTGATGGGGGAGGCAAGGATCCTGTACAGCGAAAGAAGATCCTCACGCCCCACTGGGGATCAGTTGTCGATATTGGGGATCAGATCGTCGAAGCTCTGGTAGCCGCAGTCGGCCAGTTGCAGGGACATGGTATAGGTCTTGGTGTCTTCCCGTTGGCCGATGGCGGGCCGGTTCAACTTGAGCTCCTGATGCCAGTACTCCTTCATGCGATCGATCAACGCCATGGCCTCAGTCTCGTCCAGATGGAGCTGGCACAGCGCCATGTAGTTGTTGGACTTGTGCATGTTCTCCACCAGGTAATCCCCCAGCACCGACATGGCCTGGCGGGCCTGCTGGCGGGCGAAGCGACTATGCTGCTCGAAGCTGATGCGCTCGCTGATGAGGAAGTGGTAGCTGTTGTCGATGCCGAGCTGCAGTATGCCGAGCCGCTCCAGCTTGCGCAGATAGAGGTAGCAGGAGGCATCGGTCAGGCCGTACTCCCGTTTGAGATCCACCAGGGCCTTGTCGCGCCAGAAGATGTTGGCGAGGAAGGCGTAGAGGCCGGGCTCCTTGTGAAACGCCTCGTCCTGCTCCTGGGTGAAGACGGCGCGCCGGCTCTGGGCGTCCTGGGTCTTGTCCAGCAACTCCTCGAACGACAGCCCCACCAGGTGGCAGATCTCCAGCAGGGTATCGAACGGTAGAGAAGGCTTGTTCATCATCCGCTTGATGGTGGCGATGGAAACCCCCATGGCGTCGGCCAGGGTCTGGTAGCGGATCCCCTTGTCGGTGAGCGTCTTCTTCAGGGTGTCGAGAATGTGATTGGCCAGGGTCTGGCTGTAGGTCATGCAACTATTCCTTTATCTGCATTTTTAGTCGTGTCAGAAAGTGAGTTGTTTTTCTGTTTCGGGCTCAGATGTTGACACCTAGAAAAACCAGAGGAAATAAACCCGGTGAGATTGGCTGAAATGGCCTGACCAGTGACGAGGCAAGGTGGCAGATAATGACACTCTGCGGTGCATATCCTTCAACCTTTCAACATTTTGCTGGTGATGCATATTACATCGCACATAATTCAACACGAATCGGATTCATGACCTTCCTGGTTGAGAAAACGATTGTTTGCTTCCAATTTAAGGGTTTTTTAAACCGTAAGGTTTTTATTCTTTCCTGGCATTGAGCGGAGCTCGTAAGAGATCCGCTTTTTCTTTTCTCCGAATCTGAGCCCGCCGTCAAGGAAGAGGCGCATTTTTCGACCCCTTATGTCTTTTCGGTACTCAATCGATTCAGCTTTTCTCCTCCTTGCAAGGGAACAGCTTGGGGATCTCCCGCACCAGCCAGCTCTTGGCCTTGCCCATGGTATCCCGCCGCCAGGCCAGCACGACCTGGAGCTGATGGCGATACTCAGGGCCTATCACCTTGAGTCGTCCCGCCTTGATGTCCTCTTCAATCCAGGTTAGCGGCATGGTGCCGACCCCGATCCCCGCCAGCAGGGCATCGCGCTTCTCGGCCATGGTGCTGACGGTGAGGCGCGGCTGCTTGTCGAGCAGGCGGTAGGTGAGCACAGGCTTGCGCAGGGCCGAGTCGGCGATGGCGATGGCGCGGTAGCGGCGCAGGGTATCGTCCGCCAGAGGCTCGGCCTCCTGGTGTAGCGGATGCTCCGGGTGGGCCACATAGAGCATCACCTCTTCCTGCAGCACCTGATGCTTGATGCCGGTCAGCATGATGTCGGGGTTGAGGGAGGAGATAAGCAGATCGGCCCGGCCATCTTCCAGGCTCTCCCAACTGCCCGCCAGCACCTCGGCCCGCAGCCGCAAGCGGGTGTCGGTGAGCTCGGCGAGGCGCTCCACCAGGGGATAGAGCGCTTGCAGCGGCACCAGGGCATCGACCGCTATGGTGATGTCGGTCTCCCAGCCACGGGCCAGGGCCCGGGTCTCACCCACCAGGTGCTCGGCGGCTTCCAGCAGTACCCGGCCGCGCTCCAGCAGCATGCGGCCGGCCGGGGTGAACTTGGTTCTATGGCCGCTGCGATCGAACAGCATGGCGTCCAGCTCGTCTTCCAGCTTCTGCACCGTGTAGCTCAGGGCCGACGGCACCTTGCCCAGCTCATCGGCGGCCGCCGCGAAGCTGCCACGGCGATCGATTGCATCCAGCACCCGGATGGCCTCCAGCGTCAGCGCCCGTTCCTTGTTCACGTCCTTGGCCATAATTACCCTTCAATTTTTTTGAACATGTTTGCCAGATTATCTCGCTAACAACTTAGGGCAACTGACCCTAATATTCAATCATCGCTTCGGCAGGAAGGCCGAGCGGCCAAATAATCGGTAGTTCAGGACCGTGACACCCAAGAGTACTTTGTCTGATGTCGGTGAAAGAACAACACCATATTTGAATGACCTCTTGCATGGATGCATTGATTCGGGCCGAACCGGCCTTGGCAATGACAAAACAAGAGAGTGAATGAACATGAAAAACGTAATCAAGATGCTGGCCGTTGCAGGCCTGATGACCGCCGGTGTAGCCCAGGCTTCCGTTCCCGCTGACTTCAGCGCCGCACCGGGTGTCCTGGTGGTGAACTGGCAGGCCAGCGCCGCCATCGACGGCAAGGCCAACCCCATGCTGGAGGTCCGTGACGAATCCGGTGATGTATTGGCATCCGTCCATGCAAACCTGACCGGCACCCAGATGGTGAAGATCCCCAGCCGCACCCAGGGCAACCTGACGGTCAGCCTGGGCAACGAGAACAGCAACTACCGCATCCCGTTCGGTCTGGGTGATGGTCGCCAGCGTTAATCAACCGCTTTGGTACATGAGGAGCACACCATGATGAAATTGAGAGCCGCAGAGACGCGAGGCAAGGCCAACTTTGGCTGGCTGGACGCTCGCCACAGCTTCTCGTTCGGTCACTACTATGACCCGGACTGGATGGGACACTCGGCGTTGCGGGTTATCAACCAGGATCTGGTGTCGCCGGGTGGCGGATTTGCCACCCACCCTCATGCCAACATGGAAATCCTGACCTGCGTGCTGAGTGGCACCATAGAGCACAGGGACAGCCTCGGCCATGCCGAGCAGATCCCGGCCGGAGATTTCCAGCTGATGAGCGCAGGCTCCGGCATCCGGCACAGCGAGTACAACCCCTCGCAGACCGAGCCGCTCTCCCTGTTGCAGATCTGGATCGAGCCGAACGAACACGGCACGACACCCGGCTATCAGCAGAAGAAGATTGAAGCCCAGCCCGGTTTGACGCTGGTGGCGTCACCGGATGGGGAGGCGGGATCCTTCAGGATCCGCCAGCAGGCAAAGGTATGGCGACTGCAACTTGCACAAGGGGAGACCCTCGAATGGGCATTGCAAGGACGTCACGGTTACCTGCATATGATTTCAGGGGAGCTGACTGGCAATGGTCTGGCTGCCCGCCCCGGCGATGGCCTGCTCAGTCGTGATGAGCCGTCCTGGGCACTCACGGCCTCCCAAGGGAGTGAGGCCCTGCTGTTTGATCTGCCTTGATATATAAATCTCGGCGAAATGAATGAGTTAGAAATTCGGTCTTACACTATTAACGTACGATGGGTAATCAAAGGAATCTGGAGATGGACAAAATGAGAGACGTGGCACTGTTGGTGGGTCGTGTACTGCTGGCGCTGATGTTCGTGATGGCAGGCTGGGGCAAGATCGGCGGTTATGCCGGTACCCAGGGGTATATGGAAGCCATGGGCGTGCCCGGTGCCATCTTGCCGCTGGTTATCCTGCTGGAGCTGGGTGGTGGCCTCGCCATCGTGCTGGGTCTGTTCACCCGTAGCATCTCGGTGCTGCTGGCGGGCTTCACCCTGATGGCCGCCTTCATCTTCCACTATCAGCCTGCCGAGCAGATGCAGATGCTGATGTTCATGAAGAACGTCTCCGTTGCCGGTGGTTTCCTGGCGCTGGCAGCGGCCGGTGCAGGGGCCTTCAGCCTGGATGCCCGCCTCGGCAAGAACTGGTAATGCCCAGATAGTCGATGTTTTCCAACGCCTTTGGCCGGTGCAGTTGCACCGGCCTTTTTATTGCTCGCGATTCACCGCCTCGTCGGTGAGAACTGTGATCGCGCCCGGCTTCGCGACGACAAGCGTCTTTTGCATCTTCCCCGCCAATCCCCGACAATCCTTTTTCGTGCGACGTGACGGCGGTCATTGCTGTTTGCCCCCTCACCTCATCCCTTGCATCCTTGAATTGGCGGGACTTGCCCATGTTTACCCTCTACCACTCCAATCAACTGGATCTGCTCAAAGAGTTGCTGGTGAGCCGCATCCGGCAGGCACCCCTCGCTCATCCCTTCGAGCGGGAACAGATCCTGGTGCAGAGCCCGGGCATGGCCCAGTGGCTCAAGCTGGAGCTGGCCAAGGCGTTCGGCATCGCCGCCAATATCGACTTTCCCCTGCCCGCCAGCTTCATCTGGGAGATGTTTACCCGGGTGCTGGCGGACGTGCCGCGCCAGAGCCCCTACAACAAGGGGGCCATGAGCTGGCAATTGATGAGCATCCTGCCCGCCCTGCTGGACAGACCCGCCTTCGCGCCACTCGCCGCCTACCTGGGGAGCCTTGATGATGAAGAGGCCGCCGGCGATCCCGAACAGGTGCGGCTGTGGCAGCTGTGCCAGAAGATTGCCGACCTGTTCGACCAATACCTGGTCTATCGGCCGGACTGGATCGCCCGCTGGGAGCAGGGGGAGGGTCTGGTCGGCACCGGCAGTCAGGAGCTGGCGGAGGTGAGCGGCCAGGATTGGCAGCCTGAGCTGTGGCGCGAGCTGGTGGCGCGGACCCTGGCGTTCTCCCCCAGCGGCTATCACAGAGCCAACCTCTACGAAGAATTTATCCACGAGCTGCAACGCACTGCGGACTTGCCGGGCAAGCTGCCCCAACGGGTGTTCGTGTTCGGCATCTCGGCGCTGCCGCCCCGCTACGTGGAGGCACTGCTGGCGTTGGGCAGTCGGCAGGAGGTGGAGATCCACCTGTTCGTCACCAACCCCTGTCGCTACTACTGGGGAGATCTGCTCGACAGAAAGACCCTGGCGCGGCTCGAGAGCAAGCTCAAACCCGGTACCGATATCGAGTCTCTGCAGGGGCCGACCAACCCGCTGCTCGCCTCCATGGGCAAGCTGGGGCGGGACTATCTGCATCAGCTGATGGAGCTGGAGGTGCCGCAGATCGAGGCCTTCGTCGATATCGACGAAACCAGTTTGCTGCATTGCATCCAGAAGGATGTGCTGGAGCTGGGCTCCCGCGGGGAGGCGGTGTTTGAGAAAGAGGGGAACCTCGATAGCAGCCGTCACAAGAGCCCGCTCGACGCGAGCGATGGATCCCTGCAGATCCATGCTTGCCACGGCCCCATGCGAGAGCTGGAGGTGCTGCACGACCGGCTGCTGGCGATGTTCGAGCAAGATCCCACCCTGACCCCGAAGGACGTGGTGGTGATGATGCCGGATGTGAACAGCTACGGCCCCTATATCCAGGCGGTCTTCGGCAAGGAGAGGCCGGGGGCCCGCGGCCAGATCCCGTTCGCTGTGTCGGACCGGGCCGCCAGCCAGGAGAGCCCGCTGCTGCAAAGCTTCCTCGCCCTGCTGGGGCTGCCCAACGCCCGCTTCGGGGCGGGGGAGCTGCTCGCCATCCTGGAGGTGCCCGCCGTGCTGCGCCGCTTCGAGCTCGGCGATGATGAGTTCAACCAGCTGAGGGTCTGGGTGCAGGAGACCGGCATTCGCTGGGGGCTGGACGATGCCTATCCGGAGCGTTTCGCGCTGCCGCCCCTGTCCGGTAACAGCTGGTTGTTCGGCCTGCGCCGGATGCTGCTGGGTTTCGCCATGGGGGACGGGGAGCCGGTGGACGGAATCCTTCCTTACGCCGACATCGAAGGTCAGCAGGGTCTGGCCCTCGGCAAGCTGGCCTGGTTCGTGGACTCCCTCGCCGAGTTTTTGCCGAGGCTGCAACAGCCACAGCGTCTGGGGGAGTGGATGAGCTGCCTGAACGAGCTGCTGGATCGCTTCTACCAGGCCGACGAGGACGAGGAGCGGCTGCTGCAGCTCATCCGCACCGCCTTGATCGACTGGCAAGGGGCGCTCGGGGAGGCACGCTTCGAGCAAGCCATCAGCCCGGATCTGCTGCGGGACTACCTCGGTAGCGTGCTCGGTGAGCAGCGCTCCAGCCAGCGCTTCCTCGCAGGGCAAGTGAACTTCTGTACCCTGATGCCCATGCGTTCCATCCCGTTTCGCCAGGTCTGCCTGCTCGGCATGAACGACGGCGTCTACCCGCGCACCCTGGCCCCCATGGGCTTCGATCTGATGGCGGTGGCGAGCCGCCGTGGGGATCGCTCCCGCCGGGATGACGACCGCTACCTGTTCCTGGAGGCGCTGCTCTCCGCCCAGCAGGGGCTCTACATCAGCTATCAGGGCTTCAGCGCCGAGGACAACAGCGAGAAGGTGCCCTCAGTGCTGCTGGCGGAGCTCATTGACTATGTGCGCCAGGGCTTCGTGCTGGTGGGGGACGAGGATCTGTCTGACGAGGCCTCCGGCGATCGGCTGCTCAAGCACCTGATCCGCCGCCATCCGCTCACCCCCTATAGCCAGGACTATTTCTATCCCAAAGCGGGATCCGGCCTGTTCACCTATGCCGCCGACTGGCTGCCGGCCCTCAGCCCCACACCGGGGGCGGCGAACTTCCAGAGTGGCGAGCTGCCATTGCCACCCGAATGGGGCAAGGAGCAGGGGTTGGAGCTGGCCGAGTTGCTGCGCTTCTATCGCCAGCCCGCCAAGTACTTCCTCAACCGCCGCCTCAAGGTATGGTTCGAGCTGAACGAGGCGAACATAGAGGACAGCGAGCCGTTCGAGCTGGACGGCTTGCAGCATTATCAGCTCAAAAGCCTGCTGCTGGATGCCCACCTGGCGGAGGGGGACGGCGAGGAGCTGCGCGAGGGAATGAGCCGACGGCGGGAGCGGCTGCGCCTCTCAGGTCAGCTGCCCCAGGGCTGGTTTGGCAACCTGCTGCTGGATGATCTGGATGAGCAGATGGGCGGTCTGGCCGCGCGGTTGCGCCCCTGGCTTGCCGCTGACGAGAAACGGGCGGTGGAGATCGACATCGCTCTGACCCAGGGCCAGCTGCAGGGCTGGATAGATACCCAGCGGGGCCGCGCCCTGGTGGTCAAACCCGGCAGCTTCAACGGCAAGGATCTGCTGCTGGGCTGGGTGCAGCACCTCTGCCTCTGCCTGAGCGATTTCCCCGGCGAGACCCTGCTGCTCGATGCCAAGCAGGGCTGGCGGCTGCCGGTGCTGGCGGCGGATGAATCCAGATCCCGACTGGCGGCCCTGGTGGCGCTCTGGCAGCAGGGCATGAAGCGGCCGCTGCCGTTTTTCCCCAACACCGCCTGGGAGTGGCTCAAGGCCATAGAGAAGGATCCGGAAAAACCCGAGGCCGCCGACAAGGCGGCGCAGACCCGCTTCCTCGGTGGCTGGCAGGTGATGGGGGAGGGGCAGGACGTCTATGTCGCCCGCTGCTTCCCCGAACTCAATGACGAGGTGCTCGGCCAGTTGCAGGCCCTGGCCCGGGAACACCTGACCCCGCTGTTCAACGCCCTGGAGGCGCTCGACCAATGATGACTTATGCTGCGAAGAGCCTTCGCTCTGTGGGTGGCGAGCGCGCCGTGATGCGAGGGGGAGAATAATGGCCAAGACCCTGAATACCCTGCGCTTTCCCCTGTATGGCGAGCGCCTGATCGAAGCCTCCGCCGGCACCGGCAAGACCTACACCATCGCCGGTCTCTACCTGCGCCTCTTGCTGGGCCACGGCCCACAGATCGAAGAGGGAGAGGAGGCGGGGGAGCGCTGCGCCCACGAGCGGCCCCTGTCGGTGACCGAGATCCTGGTAGTGACCTTTACCGAGGCCGCCACCGCCGAGCTGCGCGGGCGGATCCGCGCCCGCATCCATGAGGCGCGCCTCGCCTTCCTGCGTGGCAGCGTTCCTGAGCCGGACAAGGATCCCCTGCTGGCGGGTCTGCTGGCAGAGGTCGAGGATCACGAGCTCGCGGCGCGCCGATTGCTGGCCGCCGAGCGGCAGATGGACGAGGCGGCCGTGTTCACCATCCACGGCTTCTGCCAGCGCATGCTCAAACAGAACGCCTTCGAATCTGGCGCCCTGTTTGAAACCGAATTTCTGACCGATGACAGTCAGCTGCGGCTGCAGGCGGTGAGCGACTACTGGCGCGCCGAGTTCTACCCGGTGGACGAGGCTCTGGCCCGGGCGGTGCGCAAGCTCTGGCCAAGCCCATCGGCCCTGCTGCGGGAGATGAACGGCTGGCTCGACAACAGCGAGCTGGCCATCCTGCCGGCCCTGGGGGACGAGACGCTTGCCGAGCGCCATCGCGAGGCCATGGCCCGCATCGAAGGGGTGAAGCGCGCCTGGCTGGCGCAGGTCGACGAGATCCGCCGCCAGACCGATGGCCAGATCAGCCGTTACACCGGCAAGAACTACGAAGGCTGGCTCGGCAAGCTGGCGGACTGGGCTTCGGATCCCGCCAGCGGCTACGCCATCCCCAAGGAGCTTGAGCGCTTCGGCCAGCAGGTGCTAGAGGAGAACCTGAAGAAAGGGGGCTCTGTGCCGACCCTGCCGCTGTTCGGCGAGATAGACGACCTGTTGGCGAGCCGTCCCGACATCAGGGATCTGATCCTGCAGCGGGCGGCGCGGGTGGTGCGGGAGCGGATGCAGGCCAGCAAGCGCCAGGCCCATCAGCTTTCGTTCGATGACCTGCTAAAAGATCTCGACGGAGCCCTCGGCTCCGGGCTCGGGGAGAGATTGTGCGAGCGTATCCGGGCGACTTACAGGGTCGCCATGATAGATGAATTCCAGGACACCGACCCCCAGCAGTACCGCATCTTCCACCGCCTCTATGGCGGAAAGCAGGATACTGCGCTGCTGATGATCGGTGACCCAAAACAGGCCATCTATGGTTTCCGTGGCGCCGATATTTTCACCTATATCCAGGCGCGCCGGAATGTGAGCGCCCACTACACCCTCGGGCGCAATTACCGCTCCAGTGCCGCCCTGGTGGCGGCGGTCAACGGCCTGTTCGAGCGAGCCAAGGATCCCTTCATCTATGAGGCGGACATTCCCTTCCTGCCGGTGGAGGCCCAGGGCAAGGGCAAGGCGCTGACCCTGGAAGGACAGACAGCCCCCGTGCTGCACTGCTGGCAGCTCGGCGGCCAGCCCACCTTCAACCGGGGGGAGTACCAGGGCCTGATGGCCCGCGCCACCGCGGCCGAGATCCATCGCCTGCTGAGCCTGGCCCGGGAGGGTAAGGCGCTGATAGGGGAGGCGCCGCTGAAGGCGGGGGACCTTGCCGTGCTGGTACGCACCGGCGCCGAGGGGCGGCTGGTGCAGCAGGAGCTGGCACGCCTCGCCATCGCCTCCGTCTATCTGTCGAATCGCGAGAGCGTGCTGGCCCAAGTGGAGGCGCGGGAGATCTTGCTGATCCTGCACGCCTGCCAGAACCCGAGCGAGGAGCGCAGCCTGAGGGCGGCGCTCGCCACCGGCCTGTTCGATCTCGATGCCAGGGCGCTGGATGAGCTCGCCTCGGACGAGCGTGCCTGGGAGAGCGCGGTGCAGGAGTTTATGGAGTACCGGTCGCTGTGGCACCGCAACGGGGTGCTCGCCATGCTGCGGGCCCTGCTGCACAGGCGCAACCTGGCCGCCTCCCTGCTGGCGAGCCCCTATGGGGAGCGCCGGCTGACCAACTTCCTCCATCTGGCCGAGTTGCTGCAACAGATAAGCTGCGAGCTGGACGGGGAATATGCCCTGCTGCGCTGGCTGGGGGAGGCGGTCAACCACCCCAATGGCCAGGTGGCGGAGCAGGTGCTGCGTCTCGAATCCGAGCGCAAGCTGGTGCAGATAGTCACCATCCACAAGTCCAAGGGGCTGGAGTACCCGCTGGTGTTCCTGCCCTTCATCTGCAGCCACCGCGCCGCCGAGCTGCCCCTCTATCACGCCGAGGTGGAGGGGCAGAACCGCACCATTCTGGATCTCACCGAGGCGGAAGGATCCCTGGCCGAGGCTGACAGGGAGCGCCTCGCCGAAGACCTGCGGCTGCTCTACGTGGCCCTGACCCGGGGGGTCTACGCCACCTGGCTCGGGCTCGCGCCGGTGCGCGCCGGCGCGGGCAAGTCGGAGCAGACCGACCTGCACCAAACCGCCATCGGTTATCTGCTGCAAAAAGGGGAAGCCGGCGATGCCTCGACCCTGAGCATGGCCCTTGGCGAGCTTGCCAAGGCCCTGCCCGGGGTGGCGGTCGGTGAGCCCTCGCTCACCCGCCCGGCCCCGTTGCCAGCGGAGAAGACCTCCCTCGGTGAGCCCCTGGTGCGCCGCTTCGAGGGGAGGCTGGAGCGGGACTGGTGGATCAGTTCCTACTCTGGCCTCGCGGCCCAGGGCCTGGGGCACGTCAAGGGGGTGCTGGCCAATCCCGGCTTCGATGACGAGGTGGTGACCGAGGCGGCCATCCCGCTGCCGGAGGAGGCGCCTCAGCCTTCCATCTTCAGCTTCCCCAAGGGGGCGCGCCCCGGCACCCTGCTGCACAGTCTGTTCGAGACCATCGACTTCCAAAGCGCAGAAGGAGAGGAGCTGTGCGCCCATATCGCCACCCTGCTGACCCAGGAGGGGTTCGACGAGAGCTGGGCCCCGGTGTTGCAACAGCAGGTGGAAGCCGTGCTGGACACCCAACTCGAGACGGGTTTTGGAGAGCCGGTGCGGCTGCGCGACCTGAGCGCCGATCGCAAGCAGGTGGAACTGGAGTTCTTCCTGCCCATGGAGCGGGTGACGGCAAAGGATCTCACCGCGCTGTGCCAGCGCCTCGACCCTCTGTCGGCGGGCAATAAACCCTTAAGTTTCAGTACGGTACAGGGGATGCTCAAGGGCTTTATCGATCTGGTGTTCGAGTGGCAGGGGCGCTGGTATCTGCTCGACTACAAATCCAACCACCTCGGCATGAGCCCGGCGGATTACGGCCGCCCGGCGCTGGAGCGAGCCATGCAGGAACATCGCTATGACCTGCAATACCAGCTCTATTCCCTCGCGCTGCACCGACTGCTCGCGCTGCGGCTGCCGGGTTACGACTTCGACCAGCACTTTGGCGGTGTCTATTACCTCTTCCTGCGGGGCATGCCACAGGGGGGCGTTTTCCACACCCGTCCGAGCCGGGATCTGGTGCTGGGGCTCGACGAGTTGTTTAGTAAAGGTGTGATGCCTGATGGTGATCGTTTAGAGAAATTGAACAAGGCGGATGCATGACGGGCACAGCAATGATCGAACGCTTGAAACAACCGGCCCTGGCGGGCCGCATTCGCCAGCTGGATCTGCAATTTGCCAGACTGGTGGCGGATCTCGGTGCCGGTCCCGAGCTGGTGCTGGGGGCAGCGCTCGCCTGCTACGAGCTGGGCCGTGGCCACGTCTGCCTGCCGTTGGCGCTGTTGGTGAAAGATGGCAAGGATCAGGGATCCTGGCGCCCGTTCGGGCTGGATCCCAAGCAGAGCCGGGATCTGCTCGGGGATCTTGCCGATCCATCCCGCTGGCCCGCGCTGTTTGCAGAGAGTCCGCTGGTGGGCCTGGAGGGAAGCGAAGGGGAGGCACCGCGCTGGCCGCTGCGGCTGTGGCAGGGACGCCTCTATCTCACCCGCTACCACGATCACGAGCAAGGGGTGGCCCGTCACCTGAGCGCCTTGAGCGAGCGAGCGGAATGGCCAGACATAGCCCAGGCCCTGTCGCGCCTGTTTGCCCGCGACTATGGCCAGATCTTCACGGCCCTGCTCAAGGCGCGCCTCGCACCGGATTTCTCCGCCCCCCAGTTTGTGGAGAAGTACCTGGATCTGGTGTTCCCGGATGAGGTGAATTGGCCCGAGGTGGAGGCCCTGCTGGTCCGTGCCCAGGCGGCGAACGAGCTGAGCGCGTTGGATGCCCTGGTGCCCGAGGCGCTCTGCTGCAACGGCCAGAAGCTGGCGGCGGCCACCGCGGCGGCGCGCCCCTTCGCGGTGATCTCCGGCGGTCCCGGCACCGGCAAGACCACCACGGTTGCCAAGCTGCTGGCCATCCTGGTGGAGACGGGGCTGCAGCAGGGCAAGGCACCGGCGATCCGGCTGGTGGCGCCCACCGGCAAGGCGGCGGCAAGGCTCACCGAGAGTATCGGCAGCGCCTTGCAGGCGCTGGATCTGACCCCCGAGGTGGTGACGGCCATTCCCACCG
The DNA here is from genome assembly GCF_002812985.1 of Aeromonas lusitana. Classification (GTDB taxonomy): domain Bacteria; phylum Pseudomonadota; class Gammaproteobacteria; order Enterobacterales; family Aeromonadaceae; genus Aeromonas; species Aeromonas lusitana. Next base: position 28,980 of record NZ_PGCP01000016.1, on the reverse strand, counting down.
AGGCGGGCACCTTGCACCGGTTGCTCGGGGTGATCCCGGGTCGCAGCCAGTTCCGCCATCACAAGGGCAACCCGCTGCACCTGGACCTGCTGGTGGTGGATGAGGCCTCCATGGTGGACTTGCCCATGATGGCGCGCCTCTTGGATGCTCTGCCCAAGTCTGCCCGCTTGATCCTGCTCGGCGACAAGGATCAGCTCGCCTCGGTGGAGGCCGGGGCCGTGCTCGGCGACATCTGCAGCTTTATCTCTCATGGCATCAGCCTGGAGCAGGCGGATTGGCTCTCCCGCCAGACCGGCTACCGGTTGCAGGGCTCGCCAATTGGTGCCCCTGTGCGGGACAGCCTCTGCCTGTTAGCCAAGAGCTGGCGCTTCGACAAACACTCCGGCATAGGCCAGCTGGCACGGGCCTGCAACGACGGTGATGTTGCGGCACTGGAGGCGGTCTGGGGGCAGGGCTTTAACGACATCAGCCTGCATCCCTGGGCGGGGGATGCCTATGAGGGGCTGATCGCCCAGGGCGTGGAAGGGTACGGTGCTTACCTCAGGGCGGCCCGGGAGGGGCAGGAGCCCGCCGCCGTGTTCAAGGCGTTCAACGGCTTTCAGATCCTCTGCGCCCTGCGGGACGGTCCCTTCGGGGTGGAGGGCCTGAATCAGCGCCTCGAACTGGCGCTCTCCAGAGCCGGTCTTATCCAGCGTGACGGCGACTGGTACGCCGGCCGCCCCGTGATGGTGGTGCGCAACGATCACGGCATCGGCCTCTACAACGGCGACATGGGGCTCTGCCTGCCGGATGACACCGGCCGATTGAAGGTGTGGTTCGAGCAGCCGGACGGCAGCTTGCGCTCATTGTTACCGAGCCGCTTGCCCCCCCACGAGACCGTCTACGCCATGACCATCCACAAGTCCCAAGGCTCGGAGTTTGCCCATACCGTGCTGGTGTTGCCGGACGGCCCCAGCCCCCTGCTCACCCGCGAGCTGGTCTACACCGGCATCACCCGCGCCAAGGCCCGCCTCGCGCTCTACGGTGATCGCGCCCTGCTGGCACAGGCTGTCAGGAAAAAGACTGAGCGGTATTCCGGATTGGCACAGCGGTTGGGGGAGTGAGGAGGCTTGAGGGGAGCATTACTCAGTGTCAGTCGAGCGACAGGAGGTCGCCATTGCAGGTTGAATTTAAGGACATAAATCTCGAAAGGGATTTCGAACTCTGTCTCGAGGCGCGCAGGGATGCTTATTTCTGCAGCTTCGATACTCATGATGGTTTTGCCGAGTTTATCTCCGGCTATCGGGAGCGGATCCAGGAGCGGCAAGAACAAACCGAGTGGTTCTACCGCCATATTTGGGCAGACGGCAAGATCGTCGGCCAGTTGGAGTTCCGCAGCTTCTCTGATGATCCCGAAACCGGCTATGTGCAACTGATTTATCTGTTTCCCGAGTATCGTGGCACCGGCCTGGCGGAAGAGTTGCAAGCCCATATCCGGCAGCAGTTGCACAGTGCGGGTTGTAAATGGGTGATGCTTTCCGTCAGTCGTACCAACTTGCGGGCACTTAACCATTACCGTCGGTTTGGCTGGGTATTCTTGCGTCCCAATCCGAAGCACGAAGAGACGGATTTTTATCGACTTGAACTGGATACCCTGTGTGATGGGGGACAATAAGCGAAGCGCATTGCACCAGCTATTTGATCCTCGCTTGCTAAGGCAATGATATTGCCGCCCCTCATCCCCAACCCTCTCCCGCAAGGGGAGAAGGGAGAAATCCTGTTTCCGTCTTCCAATTACGCTTCGCCAATAGAATGCCACACTGAACCAGCGTGAAAAATATCAGGTCTTCTTATTTCGAATACCAAGAATAAAGCCCCCGAGCAGGAGGCTTGTTTAGATATCATCTGCAAATTAGCGATGTATTTATTTTCTCAAAAACGGCACTAGTACTTCCATCAGCTGTTCCGGGCACTCTTCCGTGACGAAGTGGCCACATTCACTCAGCATAGCGCCCTGCAGATTCACCGCTCTTCCCTGCATCGTCTGTTGTGGTGCATCACGGGTGGCATGATCTGCACCGATTGCCAGAACCGGCATCATCAATTTTTTCTCGGCCCGCTGTTTATTCTGCGCTATGGTTTGCGGGATCGCCCGGTAATACGCAAATCCTGCACGCAGTCCGCCGGGTGAAGAATAAGCATCGATATAGGTTTGTGCGGCGACGCGATCACGACGATAAGACCAGTTGTCAAAAATAAAATTCAGATATTCCCGCTCTTTCCCGGCCGTCAGCATTTCCGGCAAATCCTGCACCTGATTAAACATAAAGTGCCAGAGGAAAATATTCTCCTGCGGATCGACAAAGATGGACGGTGCCGGCGCCAGACCCGGAATCACTGCCTCGGTTAATGCGATTTTTTTAATGTCCGCGGGATAGTCACTCGCCAGTGCATAACCAACCCACATGCCAATATCGTGACCGACAACCGAATATTGCTTATGGCCCAGCTGATTCATCATCCTGTGCAATGTGGTTGCCACCGCCCCGGTATCATAACCCGTGTTCGGCCGTGCGGAATAACCGGTTCCTGGCGGATCAACCGCTATCGCCATATAGCCTTCGGCAGCGAGCCGGGTCATCACATGACGCCATGCATACCAGGTCTGCGGCCAGCCCGGGATCAGTAATACAGGCTCCCCCTTTCCCGCCGTCACGTAATGCATCTTCAGTCCTGCAACGTTGACATACTGATGCTGAAAATCTGCCTCGTTAACCTGTGTTGTTGCCAATGTCGCTGCCGCGCCTTGTGCAGTTGCCGCGACGGCAGCGTCATGCAATGGGAACAGCATGACGGCTGCCAGCAATGCCTTGATGAGTGATGTGTTCATACCTTTTCCGTCTGAATGATTGATAAAAATACCCGCAGCAGGTCATAGACAGAGCTTGTGTCAGCTGCGATGGCACCTATTGTTTGTCGATCAACAGTGAATAGGTTAAGAGGGCTTCTTAATCTTTGTCAATCAACAAAAAATAATTCTTTGTTAGTCGACAATGAACTGGTAGCCTCTATTCGAAATGACTTATGTGGAGAGTGTGTTATGGCCGGCAGACCAAGAGAGTTCGATCGTGAAGAGGCATTGCGCAAAGCAAAGGAGGTGTTCTGGCAGCGTGGCTATGAAGGGACATCCCTGTCCGACCTGGTTGCTGCACTGGGGATTGCTTCTGCCCGGATTTATGCCGCCTTCGGCTCAAAGGAGAATCTTTTTCGCGAGGCGATAGCGCATTATCTGGCCGAAGAAGGTGCTTTTGCTGATGCCGCCCTGTCACAGCCGAATACCCGCCAGGCTGTCAGGCAACTGCTTGTAAATGCAGTTGAAAACTACACCCGAGACGATAGACCTCACGGCTGTATGGTGGTGTTGTCGTTGACCAACTATGGCCGTGACAACGAGGAGATCATGGCATGGCTGTCCGGTTACCGCCGGGAGCGGATTGACGGCATAGTAGAGCGCATCCGACAGGGTGTTGAGTCCGGCGATCTGCCGGAAAACACCGATATACAGGCGCTCGGGGATTATGTGGCGACCCTGTTTCACGGGATCTCCATCCAGGCCCGGGATGGCGTCAGCCGGGCGCGCCTGATGGCAATGACAGATATTGTCATGCAGACGTTCGATGCCATGACGACCCCACCGGCCGCGCATTAATGCCAGGAGAAGTTCTGATGCCCTATTCAGTGCCTTCAGCCCCGCCAATGCGCGACGAGTGGATATGCAGCTGGTTGTCGACCTCTCAGCCTGCGTCAGGAGAGGCGTTTCCGTTTCCGTCGGACATACCGGCAATTCATGGGGATCAGACACTCAGGCAGGCACTGCGCATCAGCCAAGGCGGCCAAAAGCTGCGACTGATCTTTTCCAACCGTTATGGTGCACAGCCGTTGGTCATGGGCGAGAGCTATATGTCCGTGCCTGATCTGTGCAGCGCCCTGCCTGTCATCTTTGACGGACAAACCGGGGCGACCATTCCTGCGGGGGGGATTCTGTGCAGTGATGAAATTTCACTGCATATTCCATCACTATCTGTGATTACTCTGCGGACCTATCTGCCGGAACCTATACCGGTCAATACCTTCCACTGGGATGCCCGTCATTTTTCGTTGCTCGAGTCGGGTAATCAGGCCATCAGGGAAGAGGCCTCTGATGGTCAGAACATCAGTTCCCGTTTTCTGGTTGAGAGTGTGCAGGTTCAGCCGGAGTCTGCGGGCAGCACTCTGGTCGTTATCGGCGACTCTATGGTGGATGGCAACGGCGTGGACATGGACACCTATGGCCGTTGGACGGACTTTTTGGCAGAGCGCTTTATTTCCGAAAATATTGCCGTGGTGAATGCCGGGCAATCGGGTTCCCGGTTATTGAAAGATGGCGTCGGTATCTCTGCCTTGTCACGTTTTGAGCGTGATGTGCTTGAGCAACCCGGTGTCACTGCTTGTATCGTGCAGGTCGGGCTGAATGATATCGGGTTGGCGGGTACGGCACTGGATCCGGCACATCCGCTGCCGTCGGCAGCAGAGCTTATCAACGGCTATCGGCAATTACTGGCGATGGCGCGGGAACACCATATCCGCATGACAGGTGTAACTCTGGTGCCCCTGCGGGGAACCGGTGAGTATGGCATCGAGGATTTTTATCAGCCTGAAAAAGAGGTTGTCCGGCAGGAAGTGAACCACTGGATGCGCACCTGCGGGGAATTTGATGCCGTTATTGACAGCGACCTGCTGGTGCGGGATCCGGACTGCATTTCGCAGCTCAGCGCGCAATATGATTCCGGGGATCACCTTCATCTCAATCATGCAGGGCATCTGCGGGTCGCGCAGTCAGTTCCGCTGGCCGTTATCCGGGTTGATTGAGGGCTTGTTTCCCCGGCGGAATCCAACGCCCCGCTATTTAGCGGGGCGTTACAACGCATAAAGGCCGCTATATCCCTCTACCCAGGCAGTGTGATTCCCAATCAATCAAGGCCCATGCAGCTATCCGGTACGGCGCCAAGGATCTATCCAAGCTGTTGCCTGTCCTTTGGCTGCGTATACAGGGAGCGCTTTGCCGAACCTGTGTCTGCAATTGCAGGGGGTGATGAGCCCCACACTGCGGATAAGCCCAAAGCGCTAACTCGACTCGCCAGCCTGCTCTGTGGCCCACTTGTGTCGATCCCATGGGCTAGATGGTCAACTCCAGCCGATTGCCTTCCGGATCCAAAAAAGTGCTCTCGTAATAGCCGTCGCCGGTCCAGCGGGGGCCGTCCAGGTGTTTCACGTCGGCCCCCTTGAGCAGTTTGAGGCGGGCCGTCATCTTGTCCACCGCCTCCACGCTGCCGAGGGCGAAGGCGACATGGGCCAACCCCTGCAGGGGGTGCGGCAGGCTCAGATCCGCCGGGAACAGGATGGGGGTGTGCATCAGCTCCAGACTGGCGCCTCCCTCGAAGCGGATAAAGTAGGAGGAAAACTGCTTGGCTGGGTTGTGGTAGCGCTCATTCGCCAGCCCGCCAAACAGCTTGCAGTAGAATGCCTTGAGTGCCTCCAGATCCTGAACCCAGATGGCGAGGTGATGTATGTGCATGATGGCTGATTCCTTGAGTTGATAGCCGTCATGCTATGCTCTGGCCACACTCTCCGACATGGCCGAGCCCGTCCTGATGATGTCTGAAACTGCCAATCCTGAGATCATTGAAGTCTCCCCCGACTGCCGGGAGCAGATCTGCTGTGATGGCCTGTTGCCTGCCCTGAGCCAGGAGCGGGTCTGGCTGGCGGGCGTTTCTCACCTGCGCACCCATTACCGTATCGAGCGTCGCTTCACCGATGTGCACTGCTTTCTGATCACCCTGGGGGGCGAGGGAGAGGTGCGAATCGGCGATCGCATGGAACGGCTCCCGCGCGGAGAGTGGGCCCTGATCCCGGCGGGGGAGCCGCTCTGCTATGGGTTACCAGAGAAACGGCTGCCAGAGCCGCGGTTATCAGAAGATCCATCCTCTGAGATGGATAGCAGATGGGATTTGCTGTGGATCTTGCTGCACAAAGATTCCCCCTGGGATGCCTTCGCCAGTCACCCTCGCCTCGGCTGCACCTCCCAGCAGGCCACCTTGCTGCGCACCCTCGAGAACCTCTATGCGGAGCAGGAGCGCCACCAGGACCCGCTGCTCAGCGCGCTGCTGGTGGAGCAGCTCGGCTTCTACCTGCGTCGCCTGTTGCAAAAGGGGGAGGGGCAGAAGCGCGGCGAGCGGCTGGCACTGCGCCTCGAGCTGAGGCTGAAGGAGGCCATGACCGAGTGTTGGGATATCAGTCGCATGGCCGGGGCGCTGCACCTCTCGGAACGTCAGCTTTATCGGCTCTGTCAGCAGCATTTTTCACTGGCGCCCATGGCACTGTTGCAACGACTGAGGCTACAACGGGCGGCCCTGCTGCTCGCCAGTCGCTCTGAGTCGGTCAAGGAGGTGGCGAGACTGTGCGGCTTCAAGAACGAGTACCACTTCTCCACCGCCTTCAAGCGCCAGCACGGGCTGGCCCCCAGCCATTATCGCAGCCAGCATCACCCCGGCTTTCGCGCCGAGCAGGGCTGACGTTGGGGGGATGGTGCCGCGAGCTTGCTCCCATGGATTTGAAGCTGGCCGCTTATCCCCGAGGTTATGCTATATGGCCAGCGCGCCCGGCTGAGCCAGGGCTTCTACACTCATTGCAGGCCTTCTGGTGGCGAAGGCATCAGGCAAGACAAGGACGGTCGGGTATGGAGCAAGAGACGGACAGGATCCGGATCACGGATCTCAGCGAGGCGGTGGTGCACGGCATCCTCGAGGTGATAAGCGAGGGGATCTGGGACTGGAATGCCAACACGGGTTTCGTTTATCGCAACGCCGGCTGGTACCGGATGCTGGGCTATGAGCCCCACTCCCTCGACAACACCGTCTTCACCTGGGAGAACGTGATCCACCCGGATGATCTGGCACGGGTGATGACCAGCTTCGACGCCTGTCTTAGCGGCAAGGCCTCGGACTACAGGGCCGAATACCGCTGCCGCTGCCGCAATGGCGACTATCTCTGGATTGAAGATTACGGCCGCATCATAGGGCGCAATCCCGATGGTTCCGTCTCCCGCATGATAGGTGCCCACCGCGACATCCATGCCCAGCGCGAACTCTATGTCCGGCTGGAGTTGCAAAACCGATCCCTCGAGCAGCAGGTGGTGGAGCGTACCTCCGAGCTGGAGCGGCTCAACCAGGAGCTGCAACGTCAGGTTGAGCGAAATCGCCGGCTGGCGGAGACGGACGTGCTGACCGGCGCCGCCAGTCGCTATCGCTTGGAGCAGGCGGTTCGGCTGGAATACGAGCGGGCGCGGCGCTTCAATGAGCCCTTCTCCGTGATCGCCATGGATGTGGATGACTTCAAGCAGATCAACGATCGCCATGGGCACGGCGTCGGCGACCAGACCCTTATCGACATAGTGCTGCTGACGCAGGGCTGCATCCGCGAGATCGACCTGCTCGCCCGCTGGGGAGGAGACGAGTTCATGCTGATCCTGCCCAATACCCGACTGCTGGATGCCCAACTGGTGGCCGAGAAGCTGCGCCAGCGCCTGAGCCACGTCCGGGTACTGGCATGCGAGCCAATCACCTTGAGTTTCGGGCTGGTCGAGTCCCAGTCGGAGGAGCCCCTCAGTCAGCTGATGGCGAGGGTGGACAGGGCGCTCTACCGAGCCAAGCTGGCAGGCAAGGATCAGCTCTGTGGCTAGCAAGGGGCCGACCGGATACGGCCCAATATAGGCCTGGGTCGGTATAGAGTTCGGTATAGAGAATGCAACCTCTCCCCCCGGATGCGGCTTGACCAAGGTATCAACTTGACTCCAACCCCGCTCGCTGGTCTGATGCGCGCTCTTTTCATACCTGTGAGATGTATCTTAATGAAGAAGTGCCTCCTGATTGCCCTGACCGCCCTGCCGCTGTTTGCCCACGCCGGCCTGATGGACTCCCTGAGTGATTCCGTGACCAGCAGCCTGACCAGCAGCGCCAAGGAGATGGCGGGTACCGCCATGGACAGCGCTTCCAACGAAGCGGTCAAGCGCGCCCTGGACATCAAGGAAGGCGGCTCCAACAAGCAGGCCATCAAGGACAAGCTGGGTGCCCCGCTGAGCACTCAGACCGAAGCCGGTCTGGAAGTCTGGACCTATGATCTGAGCGCCCTGAACAAGGTTTCCCCCATGCTGGCGGAGACTTCCAAGACCCTGTTCAAGGATGCAGAAGTGGCCCAGAAGACTGTCGTCATCAAGTTCGAAGGGGAGACCGTCAAGACCCTGAACCTGGCCGACAAGGCCAAGGCATAAGCCGGATTGACGATACGAAGAAGGGGCCTGATGGCCCCTTTTTGCTGTGCGGCATTCAGTGCCCATCCCGTTGCAGTGCAGGGGACCAGAAATGACAGAGGGTGGCTTTGGCCACCCTCGCTGGTTGTCGAAGAGACTTATTTGTTTGCTTCGGCAAACTGCTTCATCACTTCGGCATGCTTGGTCATGCCGTCGGCGCGCAGCTCCAGGTTCTTCACGAACTCGGCCTTCTTGGCCGGATCTTCAATCTTGTCATAGCGTTGCTGCAGGTGAGCCTGGATCTGCTCCGGGGTCATGTTCTGCATGCGGGCCATCTTGTCGTGGCGGCCACCGTGGTGCTTGCCATCCTTCATGGCGCAGTCGCTCATCATGGGAGCGCCGGGCTGGGCCGTGGTTACGGCTTCGCTGGCGGCGTAGGCACCCAGCGGCAGGCCGAGGATCAGGGTGGCGGTCAACAGGGTCTTGGTCAGCTTTTTCATGGGTAACTCCTTTCGGATGAATGCGGGATTCGGCTCGTTCGCCTTGGTACTCAGTAAACACCGAGGAAGTGTCTGAAATTTGCCAGTTGGAGCCTATTTTGTAGCAGAGTGTGGCATCTTGGTGCTATGGCACACTTTGACATAATCCGCCCGGTTGATTTTCGTATAATCGTCCCAGCTCGAAAACGGGAGAACAATGATGAACCAAGGCAACCCTCATATTCTGGTGGTCGATGATCACAGCGAGATCCGCGATCTGTTGAAGCGCTTCCTGGAACAGCATGGCATGCGGGTCAGCTGTGCCCGTGATGGCAAGGAGATGAAGCGGCTGCTGGATGAGCGGGAATTCGATCTGCTGGTACTGGATCTGATGATGCCGGGAGAAGACGGCCTGACCCTGTGCCGAGAGCTCAGGGTGAAGTCCCGCCTGCCCATCATCATGCTGACCGCCATGGGGGAAGAGACGGATCGCATCATAGGGCTGGAGATGGGGGCCGATGACTACCTCGCCAAGCCATTCAATCCCCGCGAGCTGCTGGCGCGCATCAAGGCGGTGATGCGCCGCACCCAGGTCGAGCCCCAGTCCGTGCCCGAGACCCTGACCCGGGATCTGCGCTTCGATCGCTGGCTGCTCGACATCAATCGCCGTGAATTGGTGGATGAAGAAGGGGTGGGCATGAGCCTCTCCACCGCCGAGTTCGACCTGCTGAAGGTGTTCCTCGAGCGGCCACAACGGGTGCTGAGCCGGGATCAGCTGCTGGATCTGGCGCGCGGCCGGGAGGCGGTGGCCTTCGATCGGGCCATTGATACGCTAGTGAGCCGGCTGCGGCGCAAGCTGGAGCGGGATCCCAAGAATCCCGAGCTCATCAAGACCATCTGGGGCGGCGGTTACCTGTTCGCCGCCGACGTGACCCAGGAGTAGCCCCTTGACCCTCATCAGACGACTGTGCAGCCGACTGTGGCCCAAGGGGCTGACCGGCCAGATAGTGTTGGTGGCGCTGGCCGGGCTGGTGCTGATCCAGCTGCTCAGCATCCAGATCTATCGCTCGGACAGGGAAGAGGCCCTCGGCTACGTCAACAGTCGCAACGCCATGCAGCGCATCATCTCTGTGGTGCGCCTGCTCACCCTGTCGCCCCCTTCTCTCTATCACGAGATCCTCAAGGCGAGCCGCAGCGAGACCCTGTTGCTGCGCCTCTCCGACGAGCCGCTGCAACCGGACAACCGCAGCCCCCGCTTCGAGAAGCTGGTGCGCACCAAGCTCGACTATCCGCCCCAGCTGGCGGTAGAGATCAGCGCCGAGCTCAAACAGGAGTTCCAGCGCAGCCAGGCCTGGCGTCACCACAACCGCATGATGAAGGATCGCAGCGGCATGCCGCCGCCTCAGGACATGCGGCTCTACGGCTCCATTCAATTGCCCAACGGCAACTGGCTGCAATTCAGCTCCCTGGTGGACAAGGAGTCGGCGAGCTGGTCCTGGCAGACCACCCTCAACCTGCTGCTGGTGGCGAGCCTGGTGATCGGCCTGATGATCTGGCTGTTCCGCCGTGCCACCTTGCCGCTCAAGCAGTTGGCCGCGAATGCCGACCGGCTGGGACGGGGTGAGGACATAGAGCCGCTGCGGGAAGCTGGGCCGACCGAGATCCGCGAGTCCATCCAGGCCTTCAACCGCATGCACACCCGGCTCGCCCGCTTCGTGCAGGACAGAACCCGCATGCTGGCCGCCATCTCCCATGACCTGCGCACCCCCATCACCAGCCTGCGCCTGCGCAGCGAGTTCCTGGCGGATGGGGAGGACAAGGAGCGCTTCCAGCAGACCTTGCAGCAGATGGAGCAGATGCTGGCGGCAACCCTGAGCTTCGCCCGGGAGGAGGGGCAGCAGGAGGCGACCCGGGAGCTGGATCTGGTGAGTTTGCTGGAGAGCCTGTGCGACGACTATGCGGACACGGGGCAGCCGGTCACCTGCCTGGCCGAGGGTAAGCAGGTCTATGCCTGCCGCGCCAATACCCTGCGCCGGGTGCTGCAAAACCTCATCGGCAACGCCATCAAGTATGCGGGGGGCGCCGAAGTGTCTCTCGAGCGTACCGATGCCGAGCTGCTGATCCGGGTCTGCGACAATGGGCCCGGTATCGACCCGAGCCAGCTGGAGGAGGTGTTCAAGCCGTTCGTCAGGCTCGATGAGGCGCGCAACACCGAATCCGGCAGCGTGGGGTTGGGGCTCGCCATCGCCCGCACCCTGGTGCATCAGCATGGCGGGGAGCTGACCCTTCATAACCGCGCCGAGGGTGGGCTGGAGGCGAGGATCCGACTGCCATTGTGAAGATTAATGGTGAAAAAGAGGGCGCCCATGGGCGCCCTCTTTATTTATCACTGTGGTGGCGCTGGCCATCAGAACTGGTAGGTCATCCCCAGGTTGTAGCGGCGACCGTCCAGCACGGTACCGTAGCTGCTGTAATCCACCGTCTTGTCGAACAGGTTGTAGACGCCGGCGGTAACGTTGAGGTGTTGATTGGCCTTGTAGACCAGGCCGGTGTCGAAGAAGGTGTAGGAGGGGGTGCCCTCGGCCATCCGGGTCCGGCTCAGGTAGTCAGAGGTCTTGCTGCGGAAGTTCGCTCTGGACCAGAGGCTGACGTCCGTGGTGGTCTGCCAGTCGACCGAGGCGTTGAGCATGTGACGGGGCATCTGGTTCAACGGTTGGCCAGCCATGGGGCCGCTCTCCTGCTTGGACTGGGTGTAGGTGTAGCTGGAGGCCAGCGACCAATCCTCATTGATGGCCCAGTTGGCCGTGCTCTCCACGCCGCGCATGTTGGCCTTGTCGACGTTGATGCGATCGCTGATGAAGTCGTAGACATGACCATTCAGGCTGCAGGACGGGTCCGTCTTGCTGGAGCAGCGGCGGATCTCGGAGATCTTGTCCTCGAAGTCGGTGTTGAACAGGGTCAGGCTGGCGCTGAGCCCCTCCCGTCCATCCCACAGCAGGGCTATCTCTTCGCTGACGCTGGTCTCCGGCTTGAGCTCTGGGTTGCCGACCAGCACCCCATCCTGGGTGCCGCCACCTGTGGCCTGACCCCAGTTGGCCGCCGACATGCGCAGGTCGGGGGAGCGGTAACCCGTCGAGACCCCGCCCTTCAGGGTCCAGAATTCGGCCGGGTGCCAGACCCCGTACAGGCGCGGACTCCAGTGGGAGCCGTAGTTCTGATCCTGATCCATGCGGACCCCGCCGGTCAGGGCGAAGCTGTCTGTCAGGGACCACTCATCCTCCAGGAAGAGGGCCCAGCTCCAGCGAGTCAGCTGGCTGGCCCGGTTGCTCACGTTGAGCTGGTTGCCCTGATCCTGCAGATCCTCGTAACGGTACTGGCCGCCGAGGCTCAGATAGTGATCCCCCAGAATGAACTGGGTGTGGGTGTCGGCGATGCTGTTGATTATCTTCATCTGGCGGCCGGGGTTGGTGTTCTCCTCCCGTTGCAGATAGCTGGTGGAGGAGCCGAAGTCATACTGGCCGTTGTGGGTGATGGCGTAGTTGGTGCGCTCGTAGGTGTTCAGGCTGGGCTTGGACTTGGCCGGCAGGGAGTCGCCCGGAGTGCGGTCTCTGTCCTGCAGGGTGCGGCTGACCTCGACGTCGAACCCGTTGCGCGCATCCGGCGTCAGGCTGAACACGGCGGTACCGCTGCGGGTCTCCTGCTCGGCGAAGCCGTTCAGGAACTGATCCTCACCCCGGTGGGAGAGCTGGCCGTTCAGGCGCATCCCCAATAGCTCGTCCACCAGGTTGCCAGCTGTGTAGGCATCGGTCTGGAAGATATCGCCGGACGCCTTGTTCTCCTGGAAGGTGGAGTCGGCGTGCAAGGATCCCTGCCAGGCGCTCATGCTGCTGGTCTTGCGGGTGATGACGTTGATGACGCCGCCCATGGCGTCTGAGCCGTAGCGGGATGACATGGGGCCACGCACCACCTCGATGCGTTCTATGGCCTGCAGGGGCGGCAGCCAGCCTTGCTCTATGCCGGGACCGTCGCTGTTGGGGCGGGTGCCGCGGCTGTCGACCCGCTTGCCGTCGACCAGCATCAGGGTGTATTTCGAGCCCATGCCGCGGATGCTGATGTCACTGCTGCTGCCACCGCCGGTGATGACCACGCCGGGCACGTCTTTCAGGGCGTCGGTGACGTCCCGATAGGCGCGCTTCTCCAGTTGCTCCCGGGTGACTACAGAGATGGAGGCCGCCGTGTCCTCTATCTTCTGCTGGAAACCGGAGGCGGTCACGACCATGACCTCGGGTTCGGCGGCATAGGCGTGGGAAACGAGGGATACGAGAATGAGGGGAGTCAACTTGTGAGGGGGGATCTTTGTCATCTTGGCCTGAACTCTGTGAGTGAGAAAATGGGTATTCATCCATGATCGACTCGGTGACACGGCCTGCCGGTGTCCACAGGGCAATAAGGCTCAATTGGATTTAGTACCGAGTTCGGCGGGCATTGTAGTCAGCACGGCAATATGTGTAAATGATAATTAATCTCATTCAATAATTTGAGATCGGATAAGGATGACGGCCGAGTGGCGCTGGCTTGGGCGGGATGGGGGAGTGGTTGGCGTCAGGCTGAGGGTGGGTGAGAGCCTGTCATGCGGACAACAAAAAACCCGCCGAGGCGGGTTTTTTAAATTCTTGCAGAAGGTCTTTCCGATGAACGGGAAGGCTTCCTGGCTTGAATTACAGACCAACTACGTTGGCAGCAGCCGGGCCTTTCTGGCCTTGCTCGATGGTGAACTCAACGCGCTGACCTTCGTCCAGGGTTTTGAAGCTGGTGGACTGGATAGCGGAGAAGTGTACGAACACGTCTTTGCCACCGTCAGCCGGGGAGATGAAGCCAAAACCTTTTTCAGCGTTGAAGAACTTAACGGTACCAGTCATTTTGTTAGACATGATAATTTCCTTGAATAGTGATATTGAAACGCCACCGTTGTGGCAATCCATGATTTTTCGTCAGCAATACGTATGGGGAGCACTAAAGAAGGAGAATTATTTGGCAAGAATCGTCATTGACAACTCCATGCACAAATCACTGCTTTAAAATGACTGCCTAACATAATCAGGTCTGAACTACCGAACCATCGAGATTGATTAGAACACGCTCACCTTGTGATGGCAATCTTTATCTTGGTGTTAATTGCCTGCCAGCGCCGGTTATCAAGTCGTTTCTGTTGAAAATATCGTTTTATACCAGATAGATAGCGATGCATTCAGGCGAAGGCTCGGGGGGAGCCCTGTCCGGATCTGTTCAGCATCCAGACAGGAAAACGAGGTGATTAACGCTTGCTGCGGAACTTGTTGCTGACGGAATCAGACCAGCTGAAGGTATCGGGCGAGGCCTGATTTTTGGCGCGTTCCTTGGCTTTCTCTCGTGCCAGCGCGGAGGCCGCCTTGGCTGCCTTGGCGCGATCTGCGGCAATTTTCAGGCGCCCTTCCTCACGGATCTTGTTGCGTTCCCCGTTGGTCAGGGTGTGATCGGCGTTGGCCTGGGCTTTTTGCAGCAACTGGGTGATCTCCGCCTTCTCGGCTTCGGTGAGGTCTTTCATTTCCAGCTTCTTCATGGCGCACTCCTGTGGCAGGTGATGACCCACCCTAGCACACTCGGGCTGGGCGTCTCTTATGCAATCGCAGCCTTGTCTGCAGAAGTGGGAGTCAGCAGTCGTTTCCAGCCATGGACTGGCCCATTTATCGGCGTATTGCGGTGGCTTGGTGGAGAGCTGTCGTGCGATTCAGGTGTGAGGGGGTGGATGAGATGCCATGTCCGTTCGATGTAGGGAAGGCTCAGGAAAGCTCCGTATGTTTGAGCCTCCTTCTGAGTGGACGGGTGAGCCTGTTTTACTGCGAGAGCACAGAGATGACATTCATGGAGGCCATGGGCCATGGCTATTTCTGATGGTCTGGGACAGCTGGGTGGCGGGCTTTCGGCTAGTGGTTTCGTGAGGCTGGATCCAGATGGGAGGTTGGGGGTATGCTGATGACAGTGCGATCCACGATCGTCACTGCTAGCGTACTGTGATCTATGATTTGGTTGACATGCTGGAACCCTGGTTCCAACTGTCCGGGTAACATTTTTGGAGTCTGATGATGAGTAACAAAGAACAGCATCACGGCAAAGATGCCAAGAAAAAACCGCAGATGTCACTGAAAGAGAAGCGCGATGCCAAACGGCAGAAAGCCGATTTGAAAAACGGCAGCGCGATTAAGTAACGCTCCGCTACACTGTTGTTCCTCTGGAGCCAGTATCAAGCCAGCCTGTCATGGGCTGGCTTTTATGTTTGTGGCGGATGAGGTCATGCCATAGGCGGCAAAGATGTGTTCATAGCGCCCATCTTTGCGCATCCTGTCCAGTTGGCGATCGAACCACTGCTGCTGCGCCGCCTGGCGAAAGGCGAAGTGGTAATGAGTCGGGGCGAAGAGGTCATGCGCCCTGACCTCGCCGACTGAGTAGCGTCCGGCGTTCTGCTCTTCCCGGGTCAGCTGCGCCAGATAGTAATGAAACACCCTCTGCTCCAGGATCACGGCATCCGTTCGCCCCAGCAACAGCTTCTGCACCTGACCCTCTTGCCTTGCAACCTCCTCATAGCGCGGATTCTGATCGGCAATGCGAGCGAAGTCCGCTCCCAGGATCTGCCGCGCCCGCTGAAAGGCGCTGACACGCAATCCCTTCAGGTCCGTCATCTGCTGGATGGCTATTGGAGCCAGGGTAAAGACGCGGTTGTGGAAGGTGATCACGGGCTGCGACAGATAGGCATGGTTCAGCATGCCGGGCTTCACATTGATGATGGCATCCAGCTTACCCTCTTCCAGCATGCGAAAGGTACGCTCCAGCGGCAGATAGTTGAACTCAAGTTCATAGCCACTGCCGGCAAAGGCTTCCCGCAAGAGATCGAGTTCGATCCCTCGTCCTTCGTGCTTTATGACGTAGGGAGGAATAGCAAAGCTGACGCCCACCCGCAGTGGCTCGGCGGCCAGGGAGCCGATGGGAAGCAGCAGGATGAGGCTCAGCAAGCGGGTAAGGAGGCCCATTCATGTTCTCTGGCGGATGGTGTGCCCTGATGATAACCACAAGGCTGGACAGGCAAGACCCGAACTGAGCGATCGCCACGGCAATGGCATGTCAGGCGGGATCGCTGCGTCAGAAGCAGGCAAAAAAAGGCCCTGAACAGTCAGGGCCTGATGGCAATTGCTGCGGGATTAGAATGGGATGTCGTCGTCAAAATCCATCGGCGGCTCGTTGTAGACCGGCGGTGCAGATTGCGGCTGCTGAGCCGGACGGCCATAGCCACCCTGCTGTTGCATATTTTGCTGGGGCGCGGCGGCAGGACGCTGCATGTTTTGCTGGGGAGCCGCTTGTTGCGGTTGACCCCAGTTGCCCTGGGACTGTTGACCGCCCATGCCCTGGCCAGCACCGCCTTGCGGACGGCCACCCAGCATCTGCATCACGCCACTGAAGCTGTCGACCAGCACTTCTGTGGTATAACGCTCCTGGCCGCTTTGATCCTGCCATTTGCGGGTCTGCAGCTTACCTTCGACATAGACCTGGGAGCCCTTCTTCAGGTACTCACCAGCGACTTCGGCCAGCTTGCCCATGAACACCACACGGTGCCATTCGGTGCGCTCTTTCTGCTCACCGGTCTGCTTGTCACGCCAGCTGTCAGAGGTGGCCAGGGTGATGTTGGTCACGGCACCGCCGCTCGGCATGTAGCGCACTTCCGGGTCTTGTCCCAGGTTACCGATCAGAATGACTTTATTGATGCCTCGACTGGCCATAATCTCTCTTCCACCCTTTATATGCCGGCCAGGCCAGATGCCCGGACCAATTCAATATTTCGTTTGTTTGCAATGAGATGCCCGCCATCGACTGGGTGACACTCTCACTCATGCCATGTCTGCGCCCGATCCGGCCCGGTGAATCACAGGCCGATCGTCACAGCGTTTGCCCGCAATAGTAACAGTTGACGGGCATGAGCGCACACCTTCCGACCCAGAGCGCTTCAATCTGTTGCCGGGCACCGGATAACTTACTCGAGGTGGCAGGCTGCCAGCAAGCCGGGGCGCACGAGAGTGCTGCACGGGCGACGGCGGGCTGTTAAGGTGTTGGTTGGCACTAGCAGCCCCCCCAAATGGGGAGGGTGTGCTAGTCACTTGTATTGGTTGATAAATTGCTGAGCTTCAAAGGAATCACTGCAGCGCCTCATACTTTTTTAATACTTCGGCCAGGAGGGGGGATTGGTACTCTTCCCTGGCAAAAAGCCCCGACCAGAATGTGCAAGGAAGTCTTCTTGATGACGCCCGATTACCCCCTAGTGCTGATCACCGAACAGAATGCACAAGCCATCAGTTTTCAGCGTCACCTCAGTGAACAACTGGGCTTGTCCATCCTGTTGGTTGGAGAGCTGGATGCCCTGCCAGATGCGTCCGGTACGGCCAGCCAGCCACTGTTTCTGATCGATCTGGATTATCTCAAATCGGCCCAGCAGTCTGACTGGAGCCAGGCCATCTGCAGCCGCTTCGACCAGGCCAGTGCCGTGCTGCTCAATGCCCCGACCAGTACGGATCGCGAGTTGTTGCTGATGTGGCCCCACACCAGCGGCCTCTTCTTCCGTCAGGACAACCTGGATCGCCTGGTGATCGGCATTCGCAAGGTGCTGCAGGGGGAGTACTGGATCCCCCGTCATTTGCTGTGCGACCTGGTGGATTATTACCGCAAGGGCAGCGGCCAGCCTCTGCGTAACCAGACCCTGCTGACGGCGCGCGAGCAGGAGATAGTCCGTCACCTGATGACAGGAGCTTCCAATACCGAGATCGCCGACAACCTGTTTGTAAGCGAGCACACCATCAAGTCCCACCTCTATAACGTCTTCAAGAAGTTGAACGTCAAGAACCGGTTGCAGGCCGTGAGCTGGGCCAAGGAATTTCTCTGAAAACGCAGGGGCGGATGATAAAAGCCTGTCTATTCATCCAGTAGTCTCTGTGCCATACTGGTTCGCTCTGGTTTGTGTATCGAGCGTGCAAGAAGATGGAAAAAATCGTGATTCGGGGTGCCCGCACCCACAATCTCAAGAACATCAACCTGATCCTGCCCCGCGACAAGTTGATCGTGGTGACGGGTCTGTCCGGCTCCGGCAAGTCCTCTCTGGCGTTCGATACCCTCTATGCCGAGGGGCAGCGCCGCTATGTGGAGTCCCTCTCCGCCTATGCCCGCCAGTTCCTCTCCCTGATGGAGAAGCCGGACGTGGATCATATCGAGGGGCTCTCCCCGGCCATCTCCATCGAGCAGAAATCCACTTCTCATAACCCGCGCTCGACGGTCGGCACCATCACAGAGATCTACGACTACCTGCGTCTGCTGTTTGCGCGGGTGGGCGAGCCGCGTTGCCCGACCCACGCCATTCCGCTGACCGCCCAGACCATCAGTCAGATGGTGGATCAGGTATTGGCTCAGCCGGAAGGCAGCAAGCTGATGCTGCTGGCCCCTGTGGTGCGCAACCGCAAGGGCGAGCACACCAAGCTGCTGGAGAACCTGGCGGCCCAGGGTTACATCCGGGCCCGTATCGATGGCGAGGTGTGCGATCTCTCCGATCCTCCCCCGCTGGAACTGCACAAGAAGCACACCATAGAAGTAGTGGTAGACCGCTTCAAGGTGCGGGATGACCTGGCCCTGCGGCTGGCCGAATCCTTCGAGACGGCACTGACCCTGTCCGGCGGCATCGTATTGGTGGCGCCCATGGACGGGGAGGAGGGGGTTGAACCCATGACCTTCTCCGCCAACTTCGCCTGCCCAGAGTGCGGCTACTCCATGTCGGAGCTGGAGCCGCGCATCTTCTCCTTCAACAACCCGGCCGGCGCCTGCCCTACCTGCGATGGCCTCGGCGTGCAGCAATATTTCGATCCCGCCAAGGTGATCAGCGACCCGGGCCAGAGCCTGGCCGGCGGTGCCATCCGTGGTTGGGACAAGCGCAGCTTCTATTACTTCCAGATGCTCAAATCCCTCTCCGAGCACTACAAGTTCGATCTGGAAAGCCCCTGGGAGGATCTGCCCCTCAAGACCCAGGAGGTGATCCTGCGGGGCTCCGGCAAGGCCGAGATCGAGTTCCGTTACATGAACGATCGCGGCGATGTGGTAGTGCGCAAGCACCCGTTCGAGGGGATCCTGCACAACATGGAGCGCCGCTACCGGGAAACCGAATCCAACTCGGTGCGGGAAGAGCTCTCCAAGTACATCGCCAACAAGTCGTGCACCAGCTGCGGTGGCAGCCGGCTGCGGGAAGAGGCGCGCCACGTGTTCGTGGACAACCGCAACCTGCCCGCCATCGCCGAGCAATCCATCGGTGACGCCCTGGCGTTCTTTGCCGGCATCAACCTGACCGGCCAGCGCGCCCAGATCGCCGAGAAGATCTTGAAAGAGATCATAGAGCGGCTCGGTTTCCTGGTGAACGTGGGTCTGAACTACCTGAGCCTCTCCCGCAGCGCCGAGACATTGTCCGGCGGTGAGGCCCAGCGCATCCGGTTGGCGAGCCAGATCGGCGCCGGTCTGGTGGGGGTCATGTATGTGCTGGATGAGCCCTCCATCGGCCTGCACCAGCGCGACAACGAGCGGCTGCTCAAGACCCTCACCCACCTGCGTGACCTCGGCAATACCGTGATAGTGGTGGAGCACGATGAGGACGCCATTCGCCTCGCCGACCATGTGCTGGACATAGGCCCCGGTGCCGGGGTACACGGCGGTGCCATAGTCGCGCAAGGTACGCCGGAGGAGATCATCGCGAACCCCGAGTCGCTGACCGGTGACTACCTCTCAGGCCGCAAACAGATCGCCATCCCGGCGATGCGCACACCGCTCACCGGCAAGTGGTTGAAATTGAAGGGGGCGAGCGGCAACAACTTGCGCAACGTCAACCTGGATCTGCCTATCGGGGTGATGACCTGCGTCACCGGGGTCTCCGGCTCCGGCAAGTCGACGCTGATCAACGACACCCTGTTCCGCATCGCTCATCGGGAGCTGAACAAGGCCACCGAATCCACCCCGGCGCCGTACCGCAGCGTGGAAGGGCTGGAGCATCTGGACAAGGTGGTGGATATCGATCAGAGCCCCATCGGCCGTACTCCGAGATCCAACCCGGCGACCTATACCGGTCTGTTTACCCCGATCCGCGAGCTGCTCTCCGGCACCCAGGAGGCGCGCTCCCGCGGCTATCAGCCGGGCCGCTTCTCCTTCAACGTGAAGGGGGGCCGCTGCGAAGCCTGTCAGGGGGACGGGGTCATCAAGGTGGAGATGCACTTCCTGCCGGATGTGTATGTGCCGTGCGACGTTTGCAAGGGCAAGCGCTACAACCGCGAGACCCTGGAGGTGAAGTACAAGAGCAAGAACATCCACGAGATCCTGGAGATGACGGTAGAGGATGCTCGCGAGTTCTTCGACCCAGTGCCGGCGGTGGCGCGCAAGCTGCAAACCCTGATGGACGTGGGCCTCTCCTATATCCGCCTCGGCCAGTCTGCCACTACCTTGTCCGGCGGCGAGGCGCAGCGGGTCAAACTGGCGCGCGAGCTCTCCAAGCGCGACACCGGCCAGACCCTCTACATCCTGGATGAGCCGACTACCGGGCTGCACTTCCATGACATCCAGCAACTGCTCAAGGTGTTGCACCAGCTGCGGGATCGGGGTAACACCATCGTCATCATCGAGCACAACCTCGACGTCATCAAGACCGCCGACTGGATCGTCGATCTGGGTCCGGAAGGGGGCGCCGGCGGTGGCCGCATCCTGGTGACCGGCACGCCGGAGGAGATGAGCCGTTGCAAGGAATCTCACACGGCGCGCTTCCTGGCCCCGTTATTGGGCAAGTAAGCAGACAGCAAACAAGGGGCTCAGGCCCCTTTTTTGTTGGGTGCGGCAAACCCTAGCCCCTTTGTTGTCACACTTTGCGAGTGAGTGCCAGAGGGCCTGCCAGTAAGGCATGTAGAGCAAGGGTGAATGGGAAGACGTCAGATGTTTGCCAACAAGATGTACCTTGGCGGGATCGAAAAAGAGGGGATCAGTGGGCCAGCATCAAGAAGGCGAGCGCAACCACGAAGCCAAGCAGAATAAACAGGAAGGATCCTATGCCCCAGATGGCCGCCAGGATGCCGATGATTTTATCTTTGCGAGTTTGTGGTTTCATAAAAATTAAATTACAGCCCAGCTACATTGCCTTAATAAAATACGCTGATGGGCATCATTAAACAACACTCGGCAAGGCGAGCGCGCGCCATAAAGGTATATTTAATTTGTATTGAATGGTGTGCTCAAGTTCTTATTTAAATATCAAGTGGCTGTATTAAAAGAGTTTATTTGTGATTGTTGATGGTTTTGTAGTCAGTGAAAGCTGTTGTGTACATCCATCTATTTCTTGGCAACTATTGAGCTAAATCAATAACTCTTCATTCACATCCTTTTATAGTTTTCGGGCTTACAACATAGAAAGAAAACAAAAAAGGAAATACGTGATGAAAAAAATCCTTCCTCTACTGATCGCAGCCGCTTTTGCTTCCCCCGCCGCCATGGCACATCAGGCCGGTGACATTCTGGTTCGTGGTGGTCTGGCGTTTGTCTCTCCACAGACCAGCAGTGACGACGTGCTGGGCACGGGTGAACTGGATATCGACAGCAACATGCAGTTGGGGTTGACCCTCTCCTACATGCTTACCGACAACTGGGGTGTCGAGCTGCTGGCGGCAACGCCCTTCTCTCATTCGGTCTCGACCCCAGGCTTGGGTGAGGTAGCCAAGGTCAAGCATCTGCCACCGACCCTGATGGCGCAGTACTACTTCGGGGATGCCAACAGCAAGGTGCGCCCCTATGTGGGGGCCGGTATCAACTACACCTTCTTCTTCGATGAAGAGGGCCGTGGCGCTCTGGATGGCACCGATGTCAGCGTCGACTCTTCCTGGGGACTGGCAGGTCAGGTGGGTCTGGACATGGCGATCAATGATCGCTGGTTCGTCAACGCCTCCGCCTGGGTCATGGATATCGACACCGATGTGCACACAGCGGTGGGCACCATCAATACCTCCATCGATCCGGTGGCCTTCATGTTTGGCGTCGGCTATCGCTTCTAACAAATATCAGGTTGGCCGCCTCAAGGCCGTGACTAAGCACGTCTCTTTGGCCCGACTCTGTTCGGGCCCTTTTATGTCCGCAAGGGAGCGGCAGGAGACGGCTCTTTTACCTCTGGGGATCCCGGGTTGTCATGCCGGTGAGTCATCCTCGGCGGAGGCTTGCCAACGGCACAGGCTGCCGATGCGGGCCACTGGGGAGAAGCCCAGTGAACGGTAGACGCGCTGGGCATGATAGTGCTCGTCCGCCACTATGATGAGACGCTCCGCCTGCGCCAGACCTTGACGTGCAACCTGGCTGAGTAGCTGGCGGCAGAGCCCCTGGTTGCGCCAATCCTTGTGGGTATGCACCAGTTGAAAGCGCCCCATGGTGCCGATGAAGAACAGGCCGCAGCTGGCGACCAGCCGGCCCTGTTGCCAGATCCCCCACCATTGTCCCAGTCCATCGGCAATCATGGCGCGATAGAGATCGCGGCGCGATTGCAGGTAAGAGAGATAGACGGATTCCGAGTGACCTGGATCCCGGCTATCGAGCTCCAGTGCCAGCCAGTCGTCCCAGTCCGCTGGCGTGAAGGGGCGGGCGGCGGCGAAAACATGATGGGCCTGGGCCTGCCAATCCACCGCATCCAGCGCCAGCACCACACACTCCATGTATTGGTAACCGGCTGACACGAAGCCGGCGACCCGGCTGTTCTGCCCCTCGGCCAGTGGCCACTGGAAGGTGCGATGCTGGATCCTGGGATCCCGACCCACCCACTTGTCGAAGCTGGCCTCGAGCCAGCCCTTGTCGCGATCGCTGGGCGGGGTGGGGAGCAGCAGATAGTTGCCGAAATAGTAATCCGGGGCCGACGGGGTCCGTACTGCCCAGAACTGTGCATGATCCGTCACCTCGCCCTGATAGCGATCGAACAGCAAATCGGTGGCAAAGCCGGGGTGATCTTCCATGATGGGCTCCTGCAGGTGACTCAATTGATTATCGGCAGGCGGAGGGAGAAGTTAAAAAAAAGGCCGGGAGATTCCCGGCCAAACAATCACACGCAGATTCAGAACGTCCAGGACGATCCGCCCGCATCATAGCGTGCCTGAGGCCATTTTGGGATGGGGGCCAATCGTTACTTAAGCAGAATTGCCAAATAAAAAAGCCGGGGGATCCGGGATCCGGCGGCAAATCGGTGTTGACTTTGATCGGTTTTGTCATAAAGATAGCAAGACGTTTAGACGTCCAAACATCCGTTTTGACGTACAGGAACCGGTGGCAGGACAGGGAGAGAACAGATGGGATTTCACAGCGCGCGTCAGGTTGAGGCTCTCAACCAGAGTCTGGCGGATTTGGGTAACAACATTTCGGTCAGCTTCGAGTTTTTCCCGCCCAACAGCGAAGGGATGGAAAACACCCTGTGGCAATCCATCGAGCGGCTGCAGGTGCTGGAGCCCAAGTTCGTCTCCGTGACCTATGGTGCCAACTCGGGTACCCGGGATCGCACCCACAAGGTGATCAAGGATATCAAGGATCGCACCGGCCTCATCGCCGCGCCGCACCTGACCTGTATCGATGCCAGCCGTGACGAGCTGCGCACCATA
The DNA here is from genome assembly GCF_002812985.1 of Aeromonas lusitana. GTDB lineage: Bacteria > Pseudomonadota > Gammaproteobacteria > Enterobacterales > Aeromonadaceae > Aeromonas > Aeromonas lusitana. The sequence goes on along the minus strand of NZ_PGCP01000016.1, from coordinate 5,464 downwards.
GCCCGCGACTACTGGAACAGTGGTATCCGTCACATAGTCGCCCTGCGCGGTGACCTGCCCCCCGGTGTCGACAAGCCGGACATGTATGCCACCGACCTGGTCGCCCTGCTCAAATCCGAGGCGGATTTCGACATCTCTGTGGCCGCCTATCCGGAAGGTCACCCAGAGGCGCGCAGCGCCCAGTCCGATCTGTTGAGCCTGAAGCGCAAGATAGATGCGGGTGCCAACCGTGCCATCACCCAGTTCTTCTTCGATGTGGAGACCTATCTGCGCTTTCGGGATCGCTGCGCCGCCATCGGCATCGATGCCGAAATCGTGCCGGGGATCCTGCCGGTCTCCAATTACCAGACCCTGGCCAAGTTCGCCGGTTTCACCAACGTGAAGATCCCGCGCTGGATGCATCAGCGCTTTGAAGGGCTGGACAACGATCAGACCACCCGCAACATGGTGGGGGCCAGCATCGCCATCGATCAGGTGCGGGTGCTGAGCCAGGAGGGGGTGAAGGACTTCCACTTCTATACCCTGAACCGCTCCGAGCTGACCTACGCCATCTGCCATACCCTGGGGGTGAGGCCAAAGGGCCAGCTCTGATCCAGGCGCAAACCGGGACAAAAAAAGCCAATGAGTCACCTCATTGGCTTTTTTGCTATGGCCGGGCGTCAGGGACGGGTCGGCTGTATTTCCTTGGGCTCCAGGGTGATGACGGCATTGCCGGCGGCACCCGGATACTGGTGATAGCTCTGGTCCTGCTCCAGGGTGTAGAAGGTATCCAGATAGTCGTCGTTGTTGGTCATCCAGGAGTCGGGCAGGGCCTTGACGATGCGGCCGCCAAGATCGAGGAAGGGCAGAGCCTCCGGCACGCCGCCGGCGGTGAAGCCGAGCTTGAGTGCTTCGATCAGCAGGGCGCTTAGCTCCTTGTAGTTGACGTTGTCATCCTGCTCCATCATGACCACATCGACGGCGCCCCAGCGATAGCGATCCCAATACACCAGGATCTGGTTCGGGCTGTAGTCCGTGTTGTCATAGTCGAGGTAGGGCATGTCGACTATATCCACCACGGGCTCATCCCGGCTGGGATTGACACCGGCCACCACGGCATAGACCTCGGCGGCCCCGAGCAGCCAGGGCTCCTGATCATCGCTCAGTCTGATCTTCTTCAGAATGCTGGTTTTAAGGGGGGTCGTGCTGCTTTGTGCCATGGGGGCAGCTTGCAACTCTGCCGCAGCCAGTGCCTTGCGCATCACCTTCAGGCCGGCATTCTTGGCCTTGACGGGATCGGCTTCCACCACCAGAACCGGCCGCGCCGGCGGCTGGTTCACATCGAGATAGACGGGGTTGCCAGCCGTATCGAAGGCTTCGATGGCGCTCCAGCTCTGTTCATCGCCACTGGGTACATAGGCGATGAGGGGCTCTACCCCTTGCTTCAGTGCGTCGGCCTGCTCCTGGTTGGCCAGCCTCAGCTGCATCAGCTGCTTGACCTCTCCCTCCAGCCCCTGCCGGCTGATGGCCGCCTGGTTGGCATCTGCCGCCTGGCGTTTCAATCTGGGGTTGGCTTTTTGCAGCAGGTTGGGCAGCGGGGCCTGGAACTCCTGATTGCTCAGCAGGGGCAGCAGGTTTTTCTGCTGCAGCGCGAGCTGGCGTGCCAGCTCCCTATCCTGGTCTGCGGCCTGGGCACTGGCGGTGCCCAGCAAGGCCAGTAATACAATGACAGCCTGATTCCTCATTTTTATTCTCCAATGGTGAGTCTGACGAGGCGCATCCCGGGAAGAATGGGCGCCTCCAGCCCACTAAACGGCAATTGGTTTCAGCTGTGAACCATGTTTGCCGAATTATGTGCTGCGTCTCACTGGAGTCTCCCCAGATGGTGAGGTCAGGCGCGCAGCCGGTTGACTTGGTGCAACCCTATGCCGACCAGCAGTCCCCAACAGGCGGAACCGACCCCGAGCAGGCTGATCCCGGAGGCCGTGATGATGAAGGTCAGCAAGGCCGCCTCCCGCTCCTCATCCTGCTGCAAGGCCCCGTGCAGACTGCTGCCTATGGTGCCGAGCAACGCCAGACCGGCCACGCAGGTGACCAGTGCCGTGGGAAACGCGCTGAACAAGGCCACGACGGTAGCGCCGAAGCAGCCGGTGAGCAGGTAGAAGCAACCCGCCCAGACGGCGGCGGGCCAGCGCCGGTTGGCGTCGGGATCCACCTCCTTGCCCATGCAGATGGCGGCCGTGATAGCGGCCAGGTTGAAGGCGTAGCCACCGAAGGGGGCCAACAACAGGCCGGTCAGGCCGGTCCAGGTGATGAGGGAAGAGGTGGCAGGCTGATAGCCGTGGGCCCGCAGAATGGTGATGCCGGGCATGTTCTGCGACGTCATGGTGACGATGAACAGCGGCAGGGCGATTCCCAGCAGGGCATCGAGGGAGAATGTCGGTGTGATCCAGACCGGGCTGGAGAGCTGCCAATGGACTGTGCTCAGCTGCAACTCGCCCCGGAGGGCGCAGACCAGCATGCCGACGGTGAGCACCAGCACCATGGTATAGCGTGGCCACAGGTGGCGACCTGTTAAAAATGCTAACAGCAGCGCCCCCAGCAGCAGGAGATCCTGTGGGGCAACTTTGAACAGATCCAGCCCGAAGCGGAGCAGGACCCCGGCCAGCATGGCGGCGGCCAGGGGGGCCGGGATATGGCGCATCAGGCGATCGAACCAGTCGCTGAGCCCGCACAGGGTGATCAAGAGCGACGAGATAACGAAGGCACCTATGGCCTCCCCCAGGCTGAAGTTGCCCAGGCTGGTGATGAGCAGGGCGGCGCCCGGGGTCGACCAGGCGGTCAATACCGGCACGCGGTAATAGAGGGAGAGGCCGATACAGCTGATTCCCATGCCGATCCCCAGGGTCCACAGCCAGGAGGACACTTGAGCCGCATCGGCGCCAGCGGCGGTGGCGGCCTGGATGATCAGGACGACCGAACTGGTGTAGCCAACCAGCACGGCGATAAGGCCTGCGGCCAGATGGGGTAGGGCAAAGGGCATGATGACTTCCTTGTATGTGCTGGCGGCTTGTGCGTTATTACGTACAATATGAGCTCGACTATAGCCTTGTGCGTTATTGCGCACAAGGTGGCGAGAACAGATTCCGGAGAGAGGTTATGCAAGAGATGAGTCTGCACCTGGCGGCGCGACTGAAGGCGCTGCGGGCGGAGCTGGGCTGGAGCCTGGATGCCGCCGCCCGCGAGACTGGGGTGAGCAAGGCCATGCTGGGCCAGATAGAGCGGGGGGAATCCAGCCCGACGGTAGCCACCTTGTGGAAGATAGCTACCGGCTTTCGGGTCTCCTTTTCCAGCTTTATCGAGCCGACCCCAGATGAACAGGAGCAGACCCTCTATCGTGTCGCCGATGCGATCCGCCAGCAGCCGGCGGGAGAGGGCATGCAGGTGGCGCCGCTATTTCCCTATGAAGGCCGCTTCGGCTTCGAGCTGTTCGAGCTCACCCTGCTGCCGGGCTATCAGCGGGAATCCGAACCTCACGAACCCGGGGTGACCGAACATGTGATCGTCATCAGCGGTGTGATGGAGGTGTTGACCGACGGAGAGTGGCGCACCCTCATGCAGGGGGAGGCGGTACGCTTCGCCGCCGATCGTCCCCATGGTTACCGTAATCTGGGGATCGCTCCCGCCGTCTTTCACAATCTGATCCACTACCCTGGTCCACGCCCCTGATGCTTAGCCTGGGCGGCCATCCGCTCTGGGGCTGGTCAGTATGGGGGCATAGATCCAGACAAACAGGCCATAGGCCGCTATCCAGCTCCAACCACTCAGATTCCAGCCAGTCAGGGTCAGGGCGGGCCAGAACTGGGGGATCAGTACCCTTATAAGCGCAGACAGTATGACCAGCACGAATGCTGCCGTGATCCTGCGACCCACCTGCAGGCCTCTGCCACTATGACCGAGAGATACTCGGGCAATCATCCCCAGAATCATGGCCCCCATGCAGCCCGCACTCAGCAGATGGCTGGCCAGTGACTGGCTGATGGGCCAGCCGCTGGCCTGGGCCGCGAGGGCGAGCAAACCCAGCGGGATGAACAGGTAAGCGAGGTGCAGTGACCACAGCAAGGGATGGGTCAGGGTCGCGTCGGGACGCCAGCGCGATTGGCGCCACAGATGCAGGCATGCCGCCACTATATATAGAGGCACTATATAAAGAGGGGAGATCCAGGAGCTGGGCAGCAACCAGAGCAGCAGGATCAACCACAGCGAGGCCAGGGCTCCGCGTTCCAGCCATAAGTGGGGAATGGCTTTTTCCGTGCCTGTGGCTCTGGCGGTAAAGAAGGGAATCACCCGTCCCCCCATCACGGCGATCAGGGTCGTGAACAACAGTACAGTGGTGATCAGCAGATGTTCCACCATGGCCCAGTCGTTTCGCCACAGCCAGCTGGCCCCATTGAGCAGGGTCAGCAGGACGAGCAGAGGCATAAAGAAGAGGTTGCGCCACTGGCGGGTGATGATGATGGGTCTGGCGAGGAACCAGGCACAGAGGGGCAACCAGGCCAGGTCGGCTACCATCAGCAGAACGTGATCTTCTCCAAGCCAGGGCAGCAGGCACCTGGGCAGTGCCCATATCCCCACCACCAAAGCCAATGACCAGCCACGCACGCCGGGGTGGGCCGTCCAGTTCTGGACTGCGGTCAGCAGAAACCCCGCCACTATGGCAGCGCCAAAGCCAAACAACATCTCATGGGCATGCCACCAGACCGGGTTGGAGATCCCGGGCAGGCGCAACCAGCCATTGAGTTGCCCCAGCCAGCCCAGCATGGCCAGGCAGGAGAACAGGGCGCCGAGCAGGAAGAAGGGCCTGAATCCCAGGCGGAACAAGGGAACAATCCGTTCTTCTTTACGACTGTCGAGGATCTGGTGCATGGCGCTACCTTAATGTGACATCTGATATGTCGATTATAAAGTGGCATTCAGGATGTTCAATTAAAATCGCCATTCGTACCAAGTGGGGCGCATTTTGAGCGAAAAAATACCGATCTGATGCATATCTGAGCGAACGAACAACAATGACAAAAAAGCCCTTGTCATCCCGGCTCAGCTCCCTATAATGCGCCTCCATCGACAGGGCAAGCGGCAACGCAAACAAGCCAGTCGGTGCCTCGAAAAGCCTTTGAAAATAAGGCTTGACTCGAGAAGGCGGTTGAGTAGAATGCCACTCCCGCAGCGACGAAACGTTGCAACGCTCTTTAACAATTTGAATCAAGCAATCTGTGTGGGCACTCACAGCATCGAGCATCAAAAAACAATTTTTGATTTTCAATGTCTGGTGAAGTGACCAAGACGATTCAGGGTGACCTGAGTTGTCACAGTTTATTTCAGCAATTCATTGAGCCGCCTTTATAGGCAACCAAACTTAAATTGAAGAGTTTGATCATGGCTCAGATTGAACGCTGGCGGCAGGCCTAACACATGCAAGTCGAGC
>NZ_PGCP01000015.1 GCF_002812985.1 Aeromonas lusitana | reverse complement strand
GTGGTCAACGTGGCCGATGGTACCCACGTTAACGTGCGGTTTATTACGCTCAAATTTTTCTTTAGACATGATCGTCCCTCTAAACTAACGCTGAGTACGCGGTGGCAAGCTAACCACAGAACAGTTTATATGATGGATTTGAATCTGGGGGAGTAGAGAGGCTGGTGCTGACAGGCTGGTTCGATTGCCGAACACACCCTAGGGTGTGGCTCTCAGAATTACCTGAGCCATATCAGCATCTTGGAGCGGGCAGCGGGAATCGAACCCGCATCATCAGCTTGGAAGGCTGAGGTAATAGCCATTATACGATGCCCGCATTTCTCTAACCCAAAGAACTCAAACCGCAGAGAAATATGGTGGAGGGAGAAGGATTCGAACCTTCGAAGGCAGAGCCGTCAGATTTACAGTCTGATCCCTTTGGCCGCTCGGGAACCCCTCCGTTACGTCGATGCCACAACGGTAATTCTGCTTGCACCCGTTGTTTTTATCGCTCTTGCTGGGCAAATAGGCGACAGACATCTAAGCGTCGCGCATTTTATGGTAAGGATTTTGGGGATGCAACCATTGCACCTTGCAAAATGTGCATTATTGCCGGGATCTATGCAAAAAAACGCTCCTTCCCCGTCCGAACCGGACGCGTCCCTTGTCGCTCCCGATCCCTTGGTGTATGGTCGCCCTGCCCAAGAAACAGTGATGACACCATGACGACAGAGCATAACCCCTATTTGCAATTCACCCGCGAACAATGGGCGTTATTGCGCGATGCGGTCCCCCTGACCCTGACCGAGACGGACCTGCACACCCTGCGCGGGATCAACGAGAAGGTGTCATTGCGGGAGGTGGAAGAGATCTACCTGCCCCTCTCCCGCCTGCTCAATCTCTACGTCAAGGCCAAGCAGCGCCGCAGCCGGGTACTGGAACAGTTCCTCGGCCAGTCCCGCGGCAAGGGCACCTATATCATCAGCATCGCCGGCAGCGTGGCGGGGGGCAAGAGCACCACGGCCCGCATCATGCAGGCGCTGCTGGAGCGCTGGCCGGAACACCCGCGGGTGGAGCTGGTCACTACGGATGGCTTCCTCTACCCCAACAAGGAGCTGGAGGAGCGCGGCCTGATGCGCCGCAAGGGCTTCCCGGAGTCCTATGACATCCGCCATCTGGTGGAATTTGTCGCCAATATCCGGGCCGGCCACGAGAAGGTCGAGGCTCCCGTCTACTCCCACCTCATCTACGACATCCTGCCCGATGAGAAGAAGGTGGTGGAGCAGCCGGATATCCTGATCCTGGAGGGGCTCAATGTGCTGCAAAGCGGCATGGATTACCCGCAGGATCCCCATCGCGTCTTCGTGTCAGATTTTGTCGACTTCTCCATCTATGTGGATGCCGATGCCGAGCTGCTGCGCACCTGGTATGTGGAGCGCTTCCTCAAGTTTCGCAGCGGCGCCTTCTCGGATCCGGACTCCTACTTCCACCACTATGCCAAGCTGGCGGAGAGTGAGGCCACCGAGATTGCCAACAACATATGGCAAGACATCAACTATCTGAATCTGCAAGAAAATATCTTGCCGACCCGGGAGCGGGCCAACCTGATCCTGACCAAGGGACACGAGCACGCCATCGAGCAGATCAAGCTGCGCAAGTGACGGCGGCAGATGCGCCATCAGAAAACACAAAGGGGGCCATGGGCCCCCTTTGTTATGCGCTGGTCTGCGGGTGTCAGTCACCGCGACGCAGGGAGATCTCTCCCCCCAGGTAAAACTTGATCCCTTCGTCCGTCTCCAGCCGCAGGGCGCCGCGATCGTCGATGCCACGGGCGATGCCGCGGATCACCTGATCCCCCATCAGCAGCTTCACCGGCTGACCGGCGAAATAGTCGAGCCGGTTCCAGTTGTCGACGAAGCTCCCCAGACCGCTTTGCTCGAAGGTCACCATGGCCTGCTGCAGGTGTTGGAGCACCCGCGCCGCCAGCTGGTTGCGATCCACCAGTTCCGGCTGGACGTGGCGCAGCTCGGACCAGGCCTGATCGATCTTCTCACCCTGCCGCTCCGGCATCGCCAGGTTGAGGCCGATGCCGATCACCAGATGACAGCTGGCGCCGGCGCTGCCGCTCATCTCCACCAGGATGCCGGCCAGCTTGCGGCCCTGATAATAGAGGTCATTCGGCCACTTCAACTCGACACCCGGGTAACCCAGGGATTCCAGCGCCTCCACCACGGCCACACCGACCGCCAGGCTCAGTCCCATGGCCGCCGCCATGCCCTGCTCGAGGCGCCAGTACATGCTCAGGATCAGCTGACAGCCGAACGGAGAGACCCAGGGCTTGCCACGTCGTCCCCGGCCGGCGGTCTGGCACTCGGCCAGACAGCTCTCACCGGACTGGAGTCGGCTCACCCGCTCCAGCAGGTATTGATTGGTGGAGTCGATCACCGAGAAGCAGTGCACCGGCGCCATGGGGGCCAGCGTCTGCAACTGCGCCTCGTCGTAGAGCGCCATGGGCACCGCCAGCCGGTAGCCCTTGCCGGTCAGACTGAACAAGTCCAATCCCAGATCCTTGAGGGCCGCCATGTGCTTGCTCACCGCCGCCCGGCTGATGCCAAGTTGTTCACCGAGTTGCTCGCCGGAGTGGAACTGGCCGTCGCTGAGCAGGGTGATCAGGGTCTGTCTGATGGGAGTGAGGGTCATGCCAGCACCTCGTCGAGCCAGGTCTCGCCGGTGAGCCCCATGAAGCGTACCTCATGCTCCAGCAGCACGCCGAAGCGCTGTTCCACGCTGTCGCGCACATGGGCGGCCAGGGCGATCAGCTCCATGGCGCTCGCCCCACCCAGGTTCACCAGCACCAGCGCCTGCTGCTCATGGACGGCGGCGCGGCCGATGGCAAAGCCCTTGAGGCCGCACTGATCGATGAGCCAGCCCGCCGCCAGCTTGGCCTGACCTTCTCCTGCCGGATTCCCTGCAACCGGATAGACCGGCATCTGCGGATAGTGCGCCTTGAGATCCTCGGCCAGCGCCATGGACACCACTGGGTTCTTGAAGAAGCTGCCGGCGTTGCCGAGCACGGCAGGATCCGGCAGCTTGGCCATGCGGGTGGCACAGATAGTATCGAAGATGGCCTGGGCGCTGGGTTTTTCACCTAGGGCCGCCAGGGGTCCATAACCCAGTACCGGCTGCCAGGCCTTGGGCAGGCGCAGACCGACGGCGGTGATGAAGTGGGAATCCTGATAGGCGTGCTTGAAGATGCTGTCGCGATAACCGAACCGACAGTCGGCGGCGGCGATGCGCTCCACCTCCCCGCTCTGCCAGTTGAAGGCCTCCACATAGGTGCAAAAACGCGCCAGCTCGACCCCGTAGGCACCTATGTTCTGCACCGGGGCGGCGCCCACGGTGCCCGGGATCAACGCCAGGTTCTCCAACCCGTGCCAACCCTGCTGCAAGGCATGGCACACCAGCTGATGCCAGTTTTCACCGGCCGCCACGTGCAGCAGCCAGTGGTCGCCCTCGTCCTGCAGCGTTATGCCTTGCAGGCGGTTAAGCACCACCAGGCCGGCGAAGTCATTGCAAAACAGTATGTTGCTCCCGCCCCCCAGCACCAGACGCGGCAAGGCTGCCAGTTCGGCATTGACCATCAACTGTTTGAGATCATCGAGCTGGGTCACTTCGGCCAGCCAGAGGCAGTGCGCCTCGAGGCCCAGGGTATTGAGGGTCGACAAGGGGGCGTGGGGGATAAGTTTCATCTGTGGGTCCCGACAAGAGCAAGGGGGCAGTTTACCCCAGATCCCCCGGGACGAAAAACCCGGGTACTTCTCGGACTCAGTCCGCTGGAGTAGAGTAACTCCTTCACTCCCTTGAGGAAGCATGAATGAACAACCAATTTGCCGTCATCGGCCTCGGCCTGTTCGGCAGCGCCCTGTGCGAAGAGTTGCAGCGGCAGGACGCCGAGGTGCTGGCCATCGACATCGACGAGGTGAAGACCCGCCAGATAGCCACCCTGTGCAACCATGTCCTCGTCGCCGATGCCACCGACGAGGCCACCGTCGCCGAGCTGGGTCTGGCCAATTTCGATATCGTCTTCGTCGCCATCGGTGACAACCTGGAAACCAGCATACTCACCACGCTGGTGCTGAAGGAAGCCGGGGTGAAGAAGGTGTGGGTCAAGGCCCGCGACAAGTTCCACGCCAAGATCCTGCAGAAGGTGGGCGCCGACAAGGTGATCAATCCCGAGTGGGACATGGGCCGCCGGGTCGCCCAGAGCATGCTGGACAACCGCCTGTTCGACTACCTGGAGCTGGGTCACGACATGGTACTGACCGAGTTCGTCATCGGCCTGCAGCAAAACAGCCGCACCCTCGGCGATCTGCACCTGCTGCAACAGAGCAACTTCCAGCTGCTGGCCATCAAGCGCGGTGAGGTGCTGCACAACGTGCTGACCGGCAAGATGGAGCTGCAGCTCGGTGACATCCTGATCCTGGCCGGCAACAAGCACGCCATCGACCACTGGCTCGACACCCTATGATCAACTGGCGCAGCAACTACGCCTTCGCCATGCACAGGGAGACCGAATCCCGCTGGAGCGAGGCCAAGCTGATCCTGGGCAGCTTCCTCATCATTCTGATGGTCGGCACCCTGTTCCTGGTGCAGCCCTCCAGCCACAACGGTGAGGTCACCTTCGTCAACGCCCTGTTCACCGCCACCTCCGCCATCAGTGTGACCGGACTCGGGGTGGTGGATACGGGTACCGCCTTCACCCTGCAGGGACAGATAATCCTGCTGATGCTGATGGAGATAGGCGGCCTCGGCCAGATGACCATGACCTTGCTGCTCATCGCCATGTTCAGCAAGCGGGTCGGCCTGCGCCAGCAGGTGCTGGCCAAGGAGGCGCTGGGTCAGGAGGGCTCGGTCAACATCATCCAGCTGGTCAAGCGCATAGTGCTGTTTGCCCTCATCGCCCAGCTGATCGGCACCGCCGTCATGGCCTTTCGCTGGGTGCCCGAGATGGGCTGGTCCCACGGCCTCTACGTCAGCTTCTTCCACGCGGTCTCGGCCTTCAACAACGCCGGCTTCTCGCTGTTTCCCAACAACCTCATGAACTACAGAGACGATCCCATCATCAGCCTGACCATACCGGCCCTGCTGATCCTCGGCGGTATCGGCTTCACCGTCATCGTGGATCTGGTGCGCAACCGCCGCTGGCGCAAGCTGAAACTGCACAGCAAGCTGATGATACTGATGACGCCGGCCCTGTTGCTGCTGGGTACCCTGATGTTCTGGCTGCTGGAGCACAACAACCCCCACACCCTGGGCGGCGCCGGTATCGGTGGCCAGTGGCTGGCGGCCTTCTTCCAGTCCGCCACGGCGCGCACCGCGGGTTTCAACACGGTCGATATCGGCCAGATGGTGCCCGCCTCCCTGCTGTTCATGATGATGCTGATGTTCATCGGGGCCGGGGCCACCTCCACCGGGGGCGGTATCAAGGTGACCACCTTCGCCGTGGTGCTGCTGGCCACCAAGGCGTTCCTGACCAAGCGACCCCATGTCACCGCCTTTGGCCGTACCCTCTCCCCCCAGATAGTGACCCGATCGCTGGCCATCATCATCGTCAGCGTCATGGTGCTGATGCTGGCCATGTTCCTGCTGACCCTGACGGAGTCGGTGTCGCTGGACAAGATCATGTTCGAGACCATCTCGGCCTTCGCCACCGTGGGCCTCACCACAGGCATCACCCCCGGCTTGAGCGAACCTGGCAAGCTCATCCTGGTGCTGGTGATGATCTGCGGCCGTCTGGGGCCCCTGACCCTGGCACTGATGCTGGCCAGACCGAGCGAGACCCGCATTCGCTACCCGGAAGAGAGTGTTTACACAGGTTAATTCACTGCTTTGATGCGTTTTTACGGTACAAAAGAGGGGCGAAAGCCCCTCTTTTTATATCCAGACAACGACCTCGGAAAGCCTCAGGCCGCCTTGGTGCGGGTGGTGCGCTTACCCGTGCTCTTGCGAGGGCTGGCTGCGCCTGCACTCCCAGCGCTCTTGCCCCCACTCTTGCCACTGCTGCCGCGGCTGAAGCGGCGCTTGGCGGCCCCTTCCGGTGCCTTGGGCAGGGCGCTGAAGCTGGCGCCGGAATCCTGCCGCGCCCCCTCGATCAGGGCGTGCAGTTGCTCGGTGAGCGGCCCCATAAACTGCTGGTAGCTGGCGTGGCGCTCGGCGATCTGGCCGAGGTGCTGCTCCCAGAGCGCCGTCATGTCCGGCGTGGTGGCCGTGGTGGGCAGCGCCAGGATCAGTGCCCGCCCGGTGGGGGTGGCCTTGATGCTCTTGCCCTGACGCACCAGGAAGCGGCGCTTGAACAGCAGATCTATGATGCCGGCCCGGGTCGCCTCTGTGCCGAGACCATCGGTCTCCCGCAGGGTCTTGCGGATCTCGGGATCCTGCACGTAACGGGCGATGCCAGTCATGGCCGCCAGCAAAGTCGCATCGGTGAACGCCTTGGGGGCCTGGGTCATCTTCTCCAGCAGCTCACCGCGCTCACACAGCAGCAGCTCCCCCTGCCGCAGTGCGGGCAGGGTGCCGACCTTCTCCTCGTCGTCATCCTCCTCGACCCCGAGCAGCGCCTTCCAGCCTGCTTTCAGGATGCGTCTGGCCTTGGCCTGGAACAGGCCACCGGCGATACGCAGCAGCACCTTGCTGTCGTTGTACTCGAACGGCGGATAGAACTGCAGCAGGTATTGGCGGGCGACGAGGCCGTAGATCTTGCTCTCCTCGGCGGAGAGGCTGGCCTCGTTGCCCCGCTTCTCGGTGGGGATGATGGCGTGGTGGGCATCCACCTTGCTGTCGTTCCAGGCCTTGCTGCGCAGCTTGCCATCGGCCTCGCTCACCGCCTTGGCTAGCGCAGGAGCCGTGGCGGCGATGGCGTCGCGCACCTGGGGTGCCCGGTTGAAGTGATCGCTCGGCAGGTGGCGGCTGTCGGATCTGGGATAGGTGATGAGCTTGTGGCGCTCGTAGAGCCCCTGACAGATGTCCAGCACCCGCTTGGCATCCATGCCGAAACGCTTGGCGGCATCGATCTGCAGGCTGGAGAGGTTGTAGGGCAGCGGCGCCGTCTGCTTGCGGGCCTGCTCCTCCACCTCCTCCACCAGGGCGTCCTGACCTTGAATGCGCTCCACCACCTTGGCGGCGAGCGCCCGGTTCAGTACCCGCCCCTCCTCGTCTTGCCAGGGGGCGCACGCCTCGGACGGCAGCCACTTGGCGCTGAACCGCTCGTTGCCAGGCGTCACCACCTGGGCCAGCACCTCGAAGAAGGGTTTCGGCACGAAGGCCTCTATCTCCAGATCCCGTCGCACCACCAGCCCCAGGAGCGGAGTCTGCACCCGGCCGACCGACAGCAGCTCGCTGCAACCGCCCTTGCGCCCGAGCAGGGTATAGGCCCGGGTCATGTTGATGCCGTAGAGCCAGTCGGCGCGGCTGCGCGCCAGGGCCGACACCGCCAGCGGCACGAACTCCTTGTTGTCCCTGAGCTTGTCGAGGGCACGGCGCACCGCGGGGGGGTTGAGATCGCTGATGAGGCAGCGCTGCACCGGCTTGGTCTTGGGATAGCCGAGAAAATCGATCACCTCGTCCACCAGCAGCTGCCCTTCCCGGTCCGGGTCACCGGCGTTCACCACGCAGTCGGCCTGCTTGATCAGCCGTTTGATGGCACTGAGCTGGGACTTGGTCTTGGGCTTTGCCACCAGCTGCCACTGGCTCGGCACTATGGGCAAGGACTCCATGCGCCACTGCTTGTAGGCGGCGTCATAGGCATCGGGCTCCGCCTGCTCCAGCAGGTGGCCGATGCACCAGGTCACCACGTCCCCCTGGGCAGTCTCGATAAAGCCATCCCCCTTCTTGTGGGGCTTGGGCAGGGCGTCGGCGATGGCGCGGCCCAGACTGGGTTTCTCGGCGATAAAGAGTCGCATGGCTGGCGTACCTGAACACTGTATATGCGAACAGTATACATGTCCGCATCCGCAAAGCCCAAGCCCGGCGCGGCTCAGGCCACTCCGGCCGAGATCGTGGCGAAATCACGGCGTCTGGCCTGTTTTCAACAGGAAAGGTACGGATTAAGGGGTAAAAAGCGGAGTCAAATAAGGCTAAACTGATAATGTTAACGATTGAATTTCGCTTTAAATTTCAAATAACGATAAGAAAACAGAACTTTTAATGAAATTTTATTTATTCAAAGAATAAAAACCATAACCGAGGTCAACCCCTCGCTCACCATAACTACTACTATATTGGTAATATTTGATTTTGGGGAACTATCGCCATGCTTGGAAAAATGTTGAGAAAATCCTGGTTCTGGCTCCTGCTGCTGGGGGCCCTGCTGGGGGTCGCGGCGCTGGGAGTCACGGTCACAGTGCTGCACAAGACCAGCTCCACCGAGTTCTGTGTCTCCTGCCACTCCATGCAGACACCGCTCGCCGAATACCAGGGCAGCGTGCACTTCCAGAACCCGAAGGGGATCCGCGCCGAGTGCGCCGACTGCCACATCCCCAATGAACCCGCCTCCTACCTGTGGACCAAGATCCGCGCCGTGAAGGACATCTACCACGAGGCCCTCGGTACCCTGGACACACCGGAGAAATATGAGGCCCGCAAGCTGCACATGGCCCAGACCGTCTGGGATCAGCTCAAGGCCAACGACTCCGCCACCTGCCGCAGTTGCCACAGCTACGAGGCCATGGACATCCTGGCCCAACGCCCGAACGCTCGTGCCGAGCACCCGGTTGCCATCAAGGAGGGTCAGACTTGTATCGACTGCCACCGCGGCGTCGCCCACATCATGCCGGACATGAGTGAGCTGGCCGCCGCCGGTGCCAGCGAACTGGCCACCGCCGCCGCCCAGACCCCGGCCAATGTCACCACCCGCTATGCCATCGCCACCACGCCGCTGTTCCTCGATGCCAAGGCCACCACGGACGAGGGCACCCTGATGCCATCCACCCAGGTCGAGATCCTGGCCAACGACAACGGCCGTGCTCAGGTACGGATCGAAGGCTGGCAACAGGACGGAGTGAGCGAGGTGTTCTACGCCGCGCCCGGCAAACGGATCCTGAGCGTGCTGGTCGGCGATGCCGCCAAGCAGGCGCTGGTGACCGGCAAGAGCGAGACCGATGCCGCCACCAACCTCACCTGGCATCAGGTCAAGCTGACCGCCTGGGTCGATCAGAGCCAGCTCATCGGCGATCAGGGCAAGCTGTGGCAATACGCCTCCACCCTGATGTCCAACAACTGTACCGGCTGCCACGGTCTGACCGCGCTGGATCACTTCAATGCCAACCAGTGGATTGGCGTCATCAAGGGCATGGAGTCGCGCACCTCCCTCACCCCGGAGCAGGCCCGCATGCTGACCCAATACGTGCAAAAGAACGCCAGTGACATGAGCGCTGCGCACTAAGGCTGGAACAGAGGAATTCGATATGACTTTTTTCAATGACCAAGAGATCAATCTGTCCCGCCGCAGCCTGCTCAAGGGGTTGGGTGCCTGCGCCGCCCTGCCGCTGCTGGCTGGCATCTTCCCCAAGAATGCCCTGGCTCAGGCCATCAGCACGGCACTGGAGCAGTTCCCCACCCTGGTGCCGGCCCAGAAGGGCATCCTCACCGGAGCCCACTGGGGTGCCTTCGAGGCCATCGTCGCCGATGGCCGCATGATCCGGGTGCAACCGGTCGCCGATGATCCGGCACCGAACGAGCTCATCGACATGGCACCGTTCCAGGTCCATGCCAAGAACCGCATCAAGTACCCCATGGTACGCAAGAGCTGGCTGGAGCGTGGCCCGGGTGCGAGCCCGGAGCTGCGCGGCGCCGACGAATGGGTGCGGGTGAGCTGGGACAAGGCCATCGAACTGGTCGCCGGCGAGATCAAGCGGGTGCAGAGCGACTTCGGCCCCCAGGCCATCCATGCCGGTTCCTACGGCTGGAAAAGCGTGGGCATGTTCCACAACAGCCGCACCCTGCTGCACCGGCTGATGAACCTCTCCGGTGGCTTCACCGGTTACGCCGGGGATTACTCCACCGGGGCGGCCCAGGTGATCATGTCCCATGTGATGGGCTCCATCGAGGTGTACGAGCAGCAGACCGCCTGGCCGAACGTGGTGGAAAACGCCGAACTGGTGGTGCTGTGGGGGGTCAACGCCCAGGTGACCCTGAAGAACAGCTGGAACATGCCGGACCACGAGGGTCAGGCCGGTTTCAAGGCGCTCAAAGAGAAGGGCACCCGCATCATCAGCATAGACCCCGTCTACAATGAGACCGCCAAGCTGGCGGGGGCCGAGTGGATTGCCCCCAACGCCTACACAGACGTGGCCATGATGCTGGGGGTGGCCCACACCCTCTATAGCGAGAAGAAGCACGATCAGGCCTTCCTCGATCGCTACACGGTCGGCTTCGACAAGTTCCTCGCCTACCTGCTCGGCACGGATGACGGCCAGCCGAAGAGCGCCGAGTGGGCAGCCGCCATCTGTGGCATCGAGGCCCCCGTGATCCGCCAGCTGGCCCTCGACATGGCGGCCAAGCGCACCATGATCATGGCGGGCTGGGGCATGCAGCGGCAGCACCACGGCGAGCAGCCGAACTGGATGCTGATAACCCTCGCCTCCATGCTGGGGCAGATCGGCCTGCCGGGGGGTGGCTATGGCTTCAGCTACCACTACTCCTCCGGCGGCAGCCCGACCGCCAAGGGCGGCATACTGGCCGGCATCTCGGCCGGGACGGCGCCGCAAAACAGTCCGGCCCCGATCCCGGTGGCCCGTATCGCCGATTGCCTCGCCAACCCAGGCAAGACCATCGACTTCAACGGCCGCAAGGTAACCTACCCGGACGTCAAACTGGTCTACGTGGCGGGCGGCAACCCCTTCCACCACCATCAGGACACCAACAATCTGCTGGAAGCCTGGCGCAAGCCGCAGACGGTGATAGTGCACGAGCCTTACTGGACCGCCACCGCCAAGCATGCCGACATAGTGCTGCCGGTGACCACCAGCTATGAGCGCAACGATCTGGAGATGGGGGGTGACTACTCCCAGCGCTACGTCTTCCCCATGCACCAGTGCGTACCGCCCCAGCACGAGTCGCGCAACGACTTCGACATCTTCAGCGCCGTCGCCGCCAAGCTCGGCCTGCAGGAGGCCTATACCGAGGGCAAGGACGAGACACTCTGGCTCAAGCAGATGTATGACGGCATGGCCGCCCAGGCCCGGGGTGCCAAGGTGGCGCTGCCGCCGTTCAACATGTTCTGGGAGTCCAACAACTACATCCGCTTCCCCATCCCGGAGGCGAACCGCCAGTGGATCCGTCACGCCGATTTTCGCGAGAACCCGCTGCTCAATCCCCTCGGCACCCCGTCCGGCAAGATAGAGATCTTCTCCAACACGGTGGCGGGCATGAACTATGCCGACTGCGCCGGTCATGCCAAATGGTTTGAGCCCAAGGAGTGGATCAAGGGGGAGCAGGCGAGTCGTTATCCGCTGTCGCTCAATACCTCCCACCCGACCCAGCGCCTGCACTCCCAGCTGGACAACACGCCGCTGCGGGACAAGTTCGCCATCGCCGATCGGGAGGCCATCCTGATCCACCCGGACGATGCCAAGGCCCGCGGCATCGCAGATGGCGATCTGGTACGCGCCTTCAACGATCGCGGCCAGATCCTGGTGGGCGCCCTGCTGTCCAAAGACATCCGCCCCGGGGTGGTGCGCATCTGCGAGGGAGCCTGGTTCGATCCGGCCAAGCCCGGTGAGGTCGGCTCCATCTGCAAGAACGGCAACATCAATTGCCTGACCTTCGACGAGGGCTCATCCAGACTGGCGCAAGGCAACTGCGGCCACATGGCCCAGCTGCAGATTGAGAAGTACCAAGGCCCCGAGCTTATCAACACGGCCCACGAGGTACCGGCCAACGCCTGATGCGGGACTCCAGCCAATAAAAACGGCGCCATCCAGGCGCCGTTTTCTTGTCTATTCCTGTCCGAGTGACCCAATCGCCCCTCACCAGCTCTGTGCGTCGCCACATAGTTCTCTGCCTTTTGGCAGAAAAACATGTCACTCATAAGTTAGAAGTCGCCTTCCACCATATATTCTTCCGCACACTCGACCACTTATGTGGCCAGAGCAACTGGCCTCACGTCACTCAGAAATCGCCTTCCTGCATGTACTCTTCCGCACACTCCACCAGCTGCGGCCAGAGATCCTCCGGCACCCAGGCCTCGGGGTCATCCTCGTCACCATCGTACTGGGTCCAGAAGAAGGCCCGCAGCCCGCTGGCGAAGTCGTCGCTGATCTCGGCCAGCTCGGACAAGGGCCCGAGCCAGGCGATGCGACGCAGGCCGGAGGCGAGGTCGTTGATGGCATCCATCAGGCCGCGATCATCGCCACACTGCTCCACCAGCAGGGTGAAGCGCTCACGGGCGCTCTCGGTCTGATCCTCATCCAGCTCGCCCACGTCCGCCAGCAGATCGACGAAGTCCTCCAGCAGGAATGCGATCAGGGATTCCCTGTCCTCGAACCACTGGATCTGGGCGCCCTTGGTGCCCAGCACGGAGGCATCGAACGAATCATCGAGATGGCACAGTGCCCACGGATCGTCAGTCATTGCTACCCTTCCTACCACTTGAAATTAGGACCCTATCTTAAGCCTAGCTCTCGACCCTTGCCACCTTGGGCAACGACAGCGAGGCCGCCAGGCCGCCCAATTCAGCCCGTCCCATGATGAGACTGCCGCGATAGGCTTCCGCCAGATCGGAGACGATGTTGAGGCCAAGGCCCGAGCCCGGCACCTTCTCGTCGAGCCGCACCCCGCGCAATACCGCCTTGGCTATCTGATCCTCGCTCATGCCGGGGCCATCATCCTCGATGCGCAACGTGATCCAGCCACCCAGCTCGGCGCTGGCGACCCTCAGTTGACCGTTCGACCACTTGAAGGCATTCTCCAGCAGGTTGCCCACCATCTCGTCAAAATCCTGCTCCTCCACCCCGACCGCCAGGTTGGCCGGCACCTGCAGGTCCACCTCCTTGCCCGGGTAGAGGCGTGAGAAGGCGCGGCAGATGTATTCCACCCTGGCCCGTACCGGGGTCGATACCCCCAGGATCTTGGCGGCTCCGGTCACCCGCGCCTTGCCGAGGTGATAGTCAATGTGACGCTGGATCTTGTCGAGCTGCTCGCCGATGGCGGCCTGATCCTCCGCTGGCAGTTGGGCCACCTGATTGCGCATGATGCTAAGCGGCGTCTTGAGGGCATGGGCCAGGTTGCCGGTGTGGGAACGGGCCCGCTGCAACAGCTCGCCATAGTGGTGCAGCAACCGGTTGATGTCCTCCACCAGGGGCTGGATCTCCAGCGGATAGCGCAGCCGGAACCCTTCCTGATGGCCCTGATGCACCCGGCTCAGTTCCCGGCGCAGCAGGTGCAAGGGGCGCAGACCGTAGACAATCTGGAACATGAAGCCGAGCACCAGACCGGCGGCAGCAAAACCGAGGCCCAGGAACAGGCTGATGCGGGTCTTCTTCAGGGTCTGGGTCAAGACGCTGCTGTCTTTGGCCATCACCAGGGTGAACACCCGATCCGATCCCGGCAGCAAGACGGTGCGGGTCATGATCAGCAGGGGCTCCTTGTTGGGCCCCTTGCCGACGAAGAGATCCGGGTCACCGAACGCCGACTTCAGGCCATGGGCGCTGAGGTGGGCATCCCACAGGGAGCGGGAGCGGCCAACCACTTCATTGCCCAGCTCCAGCTGCCAGTAGTAGCCGGAATAAGGTTGGCGATAGCGGGGATCCGCCATGGGCTCGGTGACCACGGGCATGCCGTTGGGCTGGATCTCGAGGCGGGAGAGCAGATCATAGAGCTGCAACCGCAGGCCATCGGCTTCCGCCTCCTGCCAGTAGTTGCGCATCATGGTCTGCATGCTGAAACCGGTGGCGAACAGGAAGAGGCCGCACCAGATCAGGGCGATGACCACCAGCCGCCCCCGCAGGGTGCGCACCAGCCTCATGGCGTCAGCCCCTCATGGCAGGCGCGACCCGCAGCGCCGCGCGTCGGGAAGATCATTCGTTGATCCTGTACCCGAGTCCGCGCACCGTCTCGATCAGATCGGCGTGGGTCTTCTTGCGGATCCGGCCGATGAACACCTCCACCGTATTGGAGTCGCGGTCGAAATCCTGGGCATAGATGTGATCGATGAGCTCGCTGCGTGACACCACCTTGCCCCTGTGCTGCATCAGATAACCCAGCACCCGGAATTCGTGGGCGGTGAGCTTGATGGGCGTTCCCTCGTACCAGACCTGAGAGGCGGCCATGTCCAGGCGCACCCCGCCGATCTCGAGGATGGAGCTGGCGTTGCCCGCGGCGCGGCGCACCAGGGCCTGCACCCGGGCCACCAGCTCGGCGACCTGGAACGGCTTGGTGAGGTAGTCGTCGGCACCGGCATTGAGCCCTTCAATCTTTTCGTGCAGCTGGCCGCGGGCGGTCAGCACCAGCACAGGGGTGTCTATCCCCTTGCTGCGCCACTCCTTGAGCACGCTCAGGCCATCGCGGCCCGGCAGGCCGAGATCCAGGATGATGGCGTCATAGGGTTCGGTCTCGCCGAGGAAGCCGGCGTCGTTGCCATCGTGGCAGAGATCGGTCACGAAACCGGACAGACGCAGTTGTTCTGCCAGCTGGTTCGCCAGTGTCTTCTCGTCTTCAACTATCAGAATGCGCATGAATCTTTATCCCACCTGGGTTCAGTGTCTGCCGGCGGCTTCGACGCGGTAGCAAGCGGCCGGCACTATATGTAATGAGAGAGAGCTCGCCGCAGGACGAGTCCGCTGACGGGTCGGATCACTCTTCTTCCAACGGGGGGCGGGGCTCGAACAGGCGCTCAAGATGGTGTCCCTTGAGCCACACCATCTCCAGATTATCGGCGCGATAACCCACCTTGATCACGCTGTTTTCGTCGTCGATGAGCTTGAGCTCATAGAGCCAGACGCCATCTTCTTCCCCCAGATCGACGCGCAACACGCGCACCGGCAGCTGGGAGGCAACCTCCATCAGCTCATGAAAAGGCCGGATCCGCCCTTCGCTGACCGCCTGTTGCAGCAAGGCCTCATTGGGCATGGCCGCCTGGGCCAGGGCCGGCAGCAACAGCCCCAGCAGGGGCAGAGCTCTATTCATGGATGATTCATCTCTCAAAACCTAACATAATGCCGTTTATAGTGTGCCAGCCATGAATCCGGAATGAATATGATCCCACGCAGTATCCTGCTGATCCTTTGTCTCTTTTCCTCGTTTGGCTGGGCGGCCTTGACCCGTCTCGACATGCCGGCGCTAGTCAAACTCTTGCTGGCACAAGGGTATCACGACATTCGGGAGATTGAGCTGGAAGGGGACAGATTCGAGGTCAGCACCCTCGATGCCAAGGAGCAGAAGGTGCAATTGAGCATCGATGCCTACACAGGCGAGATAACCCAACAAAAAGAGGCCGATTAGGCCTCTTTTGTTATCCGCGCTTCTTGATTGCGCAGTGGCAGAGGCGCATCACGCCTCCCCCACTCGCTGCTGTTGCCGCAGCTTCTGCCGCTGGCGCCAAGGACGCAGCAACTTGTCACGCCGCGGCACCAGCAGGGCGCAGGCCACCAGCAGGTAGATAAGCGGCTCCTGCCAACCACTCTTGACCGACCACCAGTAGTGAATGGGCACCAGCAGGGCCACGGCGTAGATCCAGTTGTGCAGCCTCTGCCAACTTGGCCCCATGGCTCGCAGCAGAGCCGGGATCGAGGTGATGCTGAGCACCAGCAGCAACACCAGGGCAAGTGCTCCCACCACTATGTAGTTGCGCTTCACCAGCTCGCCACCGATCAGGTGCCAGTCAAACTGCAGATCCAGCCCAAGCCAGACCATAAAGTGCAAACTGGCCCAGGCCGCGCACCAGAGCCCGAGGGGACGGCGCAGCTTGATGAGCTGCCCCTGGCGCCAGCGCTTGGCCAGCGGCGAGATGAGCAGGGTGAGCAGCAGCAGGTGCAGGGCCCCCTTGCCGAGGTAGTGGGTCAGCCCCTGCACAGGATCCCCCCCCAGCAAGCCTGCTGGCACCGCATAGCCCAGCCACAGCAAAAAGCCCAGAGATCCCAGATGCACCAGGGAACGCAACCAGGTGATATGTCGGGTGGTCAGTCTTAGAGTCATGGTGTCAGCCTCTCTCTCCTTCTCTCGCCTCAATACCATTTGCGCAGATCCATCCCCTGATAGAGGGATGCCACCTCGTCACCGTAGCCGTTGAACATCAGGGTGGGCTGGCGCTTGGCACCGAAGATGCCCCCCTCGCCGATGAAGCGCTCGCTAGCCTGGCTCCAGCGCGGGTGATCCACCTGCGGATTGACGTTGGCGTAGAAGCCATATTCGTTCGGTGCCAGCAGATTCCAGGTGGTGGGGGGCATCTCCTCCACCAGCCGGATGGAGACGATGCTCTTGATGCTCTTGAAGCCGTACTTCCAGGGCACCACCAGCCGGATCGGCGCCCCGTTCTGGGCGGGCAGGGTCTTGCCGTAGAGCCCCATCGCCAGGAAGGAGAGCGGGTGCATCGCCTCGTCCATGCGCAACCCCTCCACATAGGGATAGTCGATACCTCCCCCGAGATTGCTGGAGGCCTGACCCGGCAGCTGCTCGGGGTCATAGAGGGTCTCGAACGCCACGAACTTGGCGCGACTAGTGGGCTCGGCGCGGCGGATGATCTCCGCCAGCGAGATGCCGCTCCAGGGCAGAACCATGGACCAGGCCTCCACGCAGCGCAGCCGGTAGATCCGCTCCTCCAATTCGGTCTTGTTGATGAGATCCCACACATCCAAAGTGAAGGGCTTGGCCACCTCCCCTTCCACCTTGAGGGTCCAGGGCTCTGGCTTGAGGTAATGGGCATTGCGGGCCGGATCCCCCTTGTCGGTACCCAGCTCATAGAAGTTGTTGTGGGTGGTCGCCTTCTCCAGCGGGGTGAGGATCAACCCATCCGGCCGGGTCGCGGCCTTGTATTGCAGTGCCTTGGTGGCGGGGGCCGGCACCGTTTTTTCATCGGAGAAGAGATCCAGCAGGCTGGCCTGGGCCGGGAAGGCAAGGCTCGCGGCGCCGGCACCCAGGCCAAGGCCGAGCCCCTTGAGAATGAGGCGACGATCCTGATAAATGGCTTCCGGGGTGACATCCCGCTCGGTGGGGTGATGGGGGACAGAACGCTTGATCAACATGAAGAAACTCCCGGGGCTATGAGGCGATAAACAGGAGACCGGCCCCGGCGAGGTTTTATTTCACGGCTTACATCATCTGGTAGAGCGGCAAGGCCTTGGCCATGGTTCCAACCAGGAACAGCAGGATGAACACCAGCAGAGGAACGATCACATTTGGCACCATCAGACTCACTCCATGAGCAGGACAGGGCCTCTAACTATGGTTCAGTGCCCAAAAAGCCACCATGAATTTTTTTCGCGAGCGCAAGCGTATTCCCGAGTTGAAAAGAGTGAGCAAGATCACACACAATCCCGCCCCTGCTTGCCGAGCCTTGCCCGAGGGGTAGGCTGCCTGCTTTTCCAAATTCAACCACTGAGAGTCATGACATGAGCCCATTGATCGCCATCGCCATCACGACCGGGATCCTCTCCGCCGTCTGGGGCGGATTGGCAGCCGCCCTCGGCCTCATCTCCTGGGTCGGCTTCCTCGGTTGTACCAGCTATTTCGCCTCCAGCGGCGGCTACAAGGCGCTGCTGCAGACCCTGCTGTGCAACGCCACCGGCATGCTGTGGGCCCTGCTGCTGATCCACGGCGAGAACTGGTGGGGCGCCGGCATGGCGGGCTACCTGATGACAGGGGTGGTCGCGACCCTGATGTGTGCCCAGGCCAAGCAGCAGTGGCTTAGCTATATCCCCGGCACCTTCGCCGGTTGCTGTGCCACCTTCGGCGCGGCCGGAGAGTGGCGCCTGATCCTGCCGTCTCTGGTGATAGGCGCCCTGTTTGGCTACCTGATGAAAGCGAGCGGCCTCTGGCTGTCCCGCAAGACCCAGGCCAGCACAAGGGTCACAGATCCCGCCTGAGCCTGAAAACCGGCGCTCCATAGCAAAACGGCCTGACCACCAACGTGGTCAGGCCGTTTTCGTTTTACCCTTGGGATCAGCTCTTCAGCTTGAAGTTGGCCGCCTCTATGCTGTGCCGATTCAACAGCTTGTAGAAGTCGGTGCGATTGCGGCCCGCCATGTTGGCCGCCAGGGTCACGTTGCCTTCCGTGGTGCGCAGCAAGCGGATCAGATACTCCTTCTCGAACTCGGCGCGCGCCTCGTTGAAGGAGGGGATGCCGCCCACTCCGCCGCTCAGGGCCGACTCCACCATGGCGGCACCGATCACCGGGCTGCAGCAGAGGCTGGCGAGCTGCTCCACCACCCCGTACAGCTGGCGCACGTTGCCGGGCCAGGCCGCCGCCGCCAGCAGGGCCAGCGCCTCCGGCGAGAAGCCGAGGGCGGCGCAGCTGTCGTTGCGACTGCGATAATCGTCCAGCGCCTGGCGAGCCAGCAGGGGAATGTCCTCACTGCGGGCACTCAAGGGCGGCAAGGTGATGTTGGCGACGTTGAGGCGATAGAAGAGATCCTCCCTAAAACGCCCCTCCTCCATGGCCGTGACCAGATCCTGATGACTGGAGCTGATGACCCGCACCTCAGGGGTGCCCTGGCCATACTCCGCCAGCACCTGCAGCAACTTGGCCTGCAAGGACTCCGACAGGTTGCCTATCTCGTCGAGGAAGAGGGTGGCGCCGCGGGCCTGGGCAAACAGGCCGGACTGACCATCCTCCCCAAACAGCTGCAGGTCCAGCGCGGCCCAGGGCAGGGCGGCGCAGTTGATGGTGTGCAGCGGCTTGTCGTGTCGGCTGCTGGCCTGATGCAGCGCCTGAGTCATTACGCCTTTGCCCGAGCCGGAGGGACCCAGGATCAAGACGGGCACCTCCATGGCGGCGATACTGCTCGCCTGGATCAGCAACTGCTCCATCTGCGGGTTGCGGGTCTGAATGAGGGACTGCCACTCCTGCTGTTGCTTGGGGCGGGTCAGGCTCAGGGCGTGCTCTATGGTGAGGAGCAGCTCGTCCTTGTCGATGGGCTTGGTGAGGAAGCTGAACACCCCGGAGCGGGTCGCCTGGATGGCGTCGGGAATGGTGCCATGAGCGGTCATGATGATGACCGGCATGCCGAGCCACTGGGACTGGATCCGCTCAAACAGCGCCAGTCCGTCCATGCCCCCCATGCGCAGATCGCTCAGCACCAGATCGGCCCGCTGCTGACGCAGCCGGTCCAACGCACCCTCGGCGCTGTCGGCGGTATCCACCTCGTAGCCTTGGCTGCGCAGGCGCATGCTCATCAACTTGAGCAGGCTGGCATCGTCATCGACCAGCAGGATCCGACTCATGCTCGACCTCCTTCTGCACCCAAGCAGATCATAAATTCATGGCTCAGCCCGGATGTCGTCACGGCAGCGCCCCTCTGTTGAGCTTACGCTGATTCAGCTGCTCGTCGATGGCGGAGAGTTGTTCAATCTGGCGGCGCAGGCGTTGCACCTCCTGACTCTGATCGTCACGCCGGCTGTCACGGGCCAGCAGTTCCTCGCCGAGGGCAATCCAGCTGCGCAGGAAGGCCTGGGCATCCAGGCCGAGCTCGGGCAACAAAGCCTTGAGCTGATCCAGCCCGGCCCGGCGGCTCGCCACCGACTCGGACGGATGGGTGTTGACCATGGCCAGGCTGACCCGGCTCTCGAGATCGCTGGCACCCTTCAAACGCTGGCGCTCCTGCACCCGCTGCTGGGGATGGCTGGCCAGCAACCAGTCCGAGTATTGCAGGCGCACCTGCATCTCCTTGTTGGCAAACTCCAGCCGCTTGGCGACGGCCTGATCCGAGGGCTCGGTCAGGCTGGATGAGGGCAGCAGGGAGCAACCCGAGAGCAGGCTCATCAATACGGGAATAACAAATCGTTTCATCTTTGGCTTCACTTCAGCGTCAACCGGAAACAGACATCCGCCTGCTCATCTTCAATCAATTTAAGCTCTCCCCCCAGGCTCATGGCCGATTCGCGGGCGATGGAGAGACCCATTCCGGACCCCTTCAACAGGCCCTGGCGCACTATGCTGCCCTGCTCGAACGGCTCGAAGATCCGCTCCCGCTCGGCCAGCGGGATGCTGGGCCCTTCGTTGGCCACTTCCAGCCAGCTGCCATGGGCATCGACCCCTGCGCGGATCCAGATCTGGCCGCCCTTGGCGCCATAGCTGACCGCATTGGAAAACAGGTTGTCGAGGATGAGCCGCAGGCGATAAGGCTCGGCCTGCAGGCTGATGGGTTCGGGCGGCAAGTGTACACTGATTTGCTTGGATTCCAGTGCCAGCCGGTATTCTGCGGACAATTCCGACAACAGGGGACCCAAAGGTACCGCAGTAAAGCTGAACACCTCCTGCTGACTGAGGCGGTTGAAGTCCAGCAGCCGCTCGATCAGGGTCTGCAGCCGACGGCTGTTCTCCTCCAGCATCTGGCAGATCTCCTGCTGATCCGAGTTGAGCGGCCCCACCAGCTGCTCCGACAGCAGATCCGCCCCCTCCCGCAACACCGCAAGGGGCGTCTTCAGCTCGTGGGAGACGTGGCGCAGGAACTGATACTTCTGCTGCTCCAGCTCCTTGAGCTTGTCGTGCAACCAGCCGATCCGCTCCCCCAGCACCACCAGTTCGGCCGGCCCTTCCACCGGGCGCTTGTCCGGTTCGACACCGGCGCCCAGGCTCAGGATCCGCGACTCAATCTGACGTACGGGGTGGATGATCAGGTAGGTGAACAGCAACACCAGCAGCAGGCTGAGCACGGCCACGAAGCCGCTGGCCAGCCAGATCTCGGTCTGCAGATCGGCGATGGTGGCCCGCATCCGGACCACGTGTGCGTCAACCTGGCTGCGGGTGATCACCTCCAGCTGCTGGTTGAGATGGTTGAACTGATCGAACTTGGGGCTGGCCGCCTCCCCCTTGGCCTTGCCCAGATCCTGCAGGCTGTCCAGCCAGGCAAGCGAGCTCTCGAGGTCGGTGTAGGCCGCCACATCCGGGATGGATTGCTGATGGGTGGCGAGCAGCTCGCGGTAGTTCGCCAGCTGCTGCTGATAGCTGCCGAGGATGCGATCATCCCCGAGCACGGCGTAGCGGCGCAGGGTGCGCTCCAGATCGACGGCCTGGGTGGTGAGCAGGGTCGCCCGGCGGGTATCGCGTACCGCACGCTCCAGCTCATCGCTGGTCAACTGGCTCAGGTGGGAGAGGGCCTGACTGTCGTGCCAGATCATGCCCCCCAGGGGCATCAGTACCAGGACGAAGCCTATCAATACCACCTGGAGCAGGGAACGCGGCCGTACCTTGGTCATCTCGAACTGTCTCGCTACATCATGGGGGAGTCAGCATATCTGCACTCCACCAAAAAGCAAAACCGGCCAAAAGGCCGGTTTTGTCTCATTCGAAACGCAGATCACGCCAATCCGACAGATGCCGCACAGATGATCAAGATAAACGCCAGCGCCCCGGAGGCGGTCAACAGCGCCCATTTCAGTTCAACACTCATATGAACCTCCTTTCTGCCAATCAGAGATGGATCACAACAGATAAAGTCATGTTAATTCATAGTAAATTCGATAACCGTGAGCTACGTATATATTTCAGATGAGCCCAGTCCAAGGAAACGGAAAGCATGTTCTACCTCTGTAGTATTGGATCAAATCTTGACCCCGCCCAGCATGTCAGCCAGGCCGTAGGAGAACTGCTGGCGCGCTTCGGTCACCTGCGCCTGAGCTCGGTGATCCAGACCAAGCCGGTGGGCATGCAATCCCGTCACGACTTCCTCAACTGCCTGTTCATCATCGAGAGCGAGTTGTCCCAGGCTCAGCTGAAAGCCGAATTCGTCTCCATGGAGCTGACCCATGGCCGGGATCGGGGCAACCCCCTGTGCAAGGTGACGGACAGGCCGCTCGACATCGATATCCTGGCACAGGGCCAAAGCGATGACTTCGCCGGGGCTGGGGTCGACAGCTACCTTGGCGAGCTGCTGGCCGAGTGCTATGGCCTGGGTCAGGTGCGCGATCACAAGGTGACGCTGCGCCTGCACACCAGCAAGGTGTTTGCAGAGCCGCTCTTTGGCCAGCAACCTGTCCATCTCTGGCAGCCGTCGGAAGAGCGCCAGGCAACCATAGTCCAGCCGGTGACGGATCCCCACCATCCCGATCTGCCGCGCCAGTAACCCCAGCCACTCTCTTCGACTCTCCTCGACTATCTTCGAGCCATGACTCCCCAGTGCCCGCCCGGGCACTGGTTTCACTCAGATCACCGCTAGGGAGCGGCCACCGTCCACCCGTATGCTGGCCCCCGTCATATAGTCGTTTTCCATCAATAATTTGACCGCCTGCCAGATGGGTTCCAGCCCCCCTTCCCGCGCCAGCGGCGTCTTGGCCAGCACCTGCTGGCGCCAGGCGTCCCCATGCTCGTCGAGAAACAGTATGGGGCCCGGCTCTATGGTGTTGACCCGCACCGCGGGCGCCAGCTCGCGGGCGAAGCTCATGGCAAGGGAATGGGCCCCCGCCTTGGTCGCCACATAGGCGGCAAACTGGGGGGCCGAGGCGTGGATATAGATGTCGGTGATGTGGATGATGCTGGCATTGGGTTGGCGGGCCAGTTGGGGCGCCAGCGCGTGATTGAGCGCAAAGGGCGCGGCCATATGCACCCGGTAGAAGCGGTCGAACTGCTCGCGCTGCAGCGCCGGATCCTCCGCCTGGGGCTCGAACGCCGAGGCGTTGTGGATGACGAGCGCCAGATCCTCGTGGGCACTCAGCGCCGCGATCAGCCCATCGACCCCGCCCTCGCGGGCAAAATCTGCCTGCACCAGCTCCACCCCCAGGGCGCGCAGCTGCGCCAGTTCCGGGCGTTCGCTGCGATAGCTGCCCGTCACCTGCCAACCCGATGCCACCAGCTGCTCGCACAGATAAAAACCCAGCCGGCGGCCACAGCCCGTCACCAATGCACGCATGTCCTCTCCTTGTCTGTTGTCACGCCATCCCGGCGCGATCTGAACGGCCCGAATTGCCAAGGCCGCCAATGGCCTATCAATGCCTGCGGCCAAACCCATTGGCCCACCCGGTCGGCGGCGGGCATAGTGGCCCCATTGACCCTCATGGAGCCCATCATGCTACAAGTTCGCGATCATATGCAGCGTCTCACCCATTTCCTCAGCCCGGAGCTCAGTCTCGCCGAGGCGCTGGACCAGTTGCATCACTCAGGATTGAGCGGCCTGCCGGTGCTGGACGAGCGCCGCCAACTGGTCGGTTTTCTGTCCGAGCAGGACTGCATTCCCAGCCTGCTCACCGGCAGCTATCACTGCGACAGCCGCACCCGGGTGGCGGATCTGATGAATCACACCCCGCTCTCAATCGACCCGGATGAAAGCATTCTGGACCTGGCCCGCCAGATGACGGGGGCCAGACCCAAGATCTACCCGGTGCTGCAACAGGGCAAGGTGCTCGGCCTCATCAGCCGCCGGCAGGTGATGCGGGCGCTCAACCAGCAGCTCAAGCAGTGCCAGGCCACCTAGAGCTGGTAGCGGCTGCGATCCCCGATATCAAAATGCAGCGGCATCCGCCACTTGGCCAGGCTGAGCAAGATGAGCAGGAGCCCGCTCGCCAGGGCCACCAGGGCGGCGGCCCAGCTCAGCCTGAGCCCTTCCAGCAGCCACAGCAGGGGGAGCAGCATAGGCAACAGCCGGATGCCCGGAATGGCGAAGCAGAACTGCTCCTTGAACGCCAACCCGCTCAGGGTCGCCAGCGCGGCCCCCAGCACCAGGGCATCCGGCGCGCCGCCGGCGGCCAGCATCAGGCCACCCCAGGCGAAACCCTGCAACAGGAAGCGAACTCGCTTGTCATAGATGTGCAGGCAGAACCCGCACAGGCCGCTCCCCACCATCAGCGCCGTCAGCCAGGTGCCGTGCGCTAAAATATCCTGCCCGATCAACAGACTGACCCCTCGACACAACAGCAACAAAGCTGCCAGACTCAGGCCCAGACGGTAGAGACAGACGGAGAGTCTGTCGATACCGTCCAGTTCGCTTTCTATTTCAGGGTTTGCCATCCAGGGTCGCCTCTCTTTCATGTCTGCCGGTCACTATACCGAAATGATCGCGAACCTGCCCCGCGTGCACAGGAGATGTGATTTGCGAAGCTTGTTACTGCTCTGCTTGCTGCTGCCCTGCTGGCTATCGGCCAAGGAGCTGGTCATCGGCGGCACCCTGGAGCCGCCGCTGAAATATCTGGACGCCAGCGGCCAGCCAAGGGGGCTGGACGTGGATCTGCTCACCAGTATCTTCGGTACCCTCAAGGTGCCCATCCGGATCGAGCTCATCGATTCCGGCGCCCGCCTCACCCGCGACGCCGAGACCGGCGAGTACGATCTGGTGATGACTCACTCCTACAAGCCGGAGCGGGAGTCCTACCTCCTCTATCCGAAGCAGGCTCACCTGCGCCACAGCTGGCACTTCTTCGTGCGCAAGGGGGATGTGGGCAAGATCCACTATGAGCGGCTGGCCGATCTCAAGCCCTGGCGCATCGGCATCACCAAGGATTTCGCCTACACCCCCGAGCTCATGGCCGCCGCCTCGGATCCGGCCTATCACTTCCAAGAGATCCCCATCAACTCGCTGCAACTGCGCAAGTTGATCGCCGGGCGCATCGATCTGGTGCCCATGCCGCTGGTCACCGCCTTCGCCCAGATCAAGGAAGAAAAGTTGGAGGGTCAGCTCGATTACCTGCCCAAACCCCTGCGCACCAGCCCCTACTTCAACGCCTGGACCAAGGCCCGGGCCGACGCCGACACCCCGGCGCTGATGGCGGCCTATGACGCCGAGCTGCTGCGCATGAAGCAGGACGGTCGCCTCGAGGCCCTCTACGCCAAGTACGGCATCCCCTATGTCGCCCCCTGAAAGGGACCAGCATGTCTGGACCCTCTAGTCACAGCGCTTATAAGGCAGTCAAAGTTGCTGCATTTAAATAAAAAACATCGTATTTAGTCTTTAAAATGACTCTATAACAGCTACTTGAACTGCCTGTTTGGCAACGCAAACAAGGGGTCGGCGGCACAATCCGAGCGACTCCAGCCCACTCAATCAACCCCTTGCAACTCACATCGCTCAGGCAGTGAATGGGCAGCCGTCAGCAAGTCCTGGCCCCGGTAGCAGCGGGCAAGCCGCACCAACCCCATGCAAGGGCGAGGCTTCCCGTCCTTGGCGTAAACGCCATTCCACTCAGGGTTTTACATCTCGCAGGATCGGGTTCTGCAAGGAGATCAGGGTCTCGGTGGACTGGATCTCGTCTATGGTCTGGATCTTGTGGATAAGCACGGTCTGCAACTCGTCGATGGAGCGGGTCATCACCTTCATAAAGATGCTGTAGTGGCCCGTGGTGTAATAGGCCTCCACCACCTCGTCCAGGGCCTGCAACTTGGCCAGGGCCGAGGGGTAATCCTTGGCGCTCTTGAGGTTGATGCCGATAAAGCAGCAGACGTCATAGCCCAGCTTCTTGGCATTCACCTGCACCCGGGTGCCCTCTATGATCCCCGCCTGCTTCATCTTCTCCACCCGCACATGAATGGTGCCCGGGCTGACCGCCAGTTGTTTTGCAAGCTCCGCATAGGGGATGCGCGCATTGTCCATCAGGGCGGTGAGGATGGCCTGATCGAGATTATCGATCCGATAATTTTCCGGCACTTTTTTGTACTCCCGTTAACGATATCTCAGTAACCTAGCTGTTATTTTGAAGAAAAAAACACGTAAAGCCTATTTCTATTATCGAATATTGAATTTAGTGCGCCATCTGTTGAAGAATCGCTACATCCAACGGGTTCAAGACAGGTATTTCCCATGAAACAGCACTACATTCGCAGCCAACAGCAGATCAGCTTCGTCAAAGAGATGTTCTCCCGCCAACTCGCCCAGCAGCTCGGCCTGATGGAGGTGCAAGCCCCCATCCTGAGCCGGGTCGGTGATGGCACCCAGGACAACCTCTCCGGCTGCGAGCATGCGGTGCAGGTCAAGGTGAAGACATTGCCTGAGCACAGCTACGAGGTGGTGCATTCCCTGGCCAAGTGGAAGCGCCAGACCCTGGGTCGCTTCGGTTTCGGCCCGGGCGAGGGCATCTACACCCACATGAAGGCGCTGCGCCCGGACGAAGACCGCCTCACCCCCATCCACTCCGTCTATGTCGATCAGTGGGACTGGGAGAAGGTGATGCCGAGCGAGCGCCGGGATCTGGCCTATCTGCAGGAGACGGTGCGCGGCATCTGGACCGCCATCAAGGCCACCGAGCGGGCGGTCTGCGCCGAGCACGAGCTGACTCCCTTCCTGCCAAGCGAGATCCAGTTCCTGCACAGTGAAGAGCTGCTGAGCCGCTACCCGGATCTCGACGCCAAGGGCCGCGAGCGCGCCATCGCCAAGGAGCTGGGGGCCGTGTTCCTCATCGGCATCGGCGGCGCCCTGTCTCACGGCGAGCGCCACGACGTGCGTGCCCCGGACTACGACGACTGGAGCAGCGAGAACGATCTCGGTCAGGGTCTTGCCGGTCTGAACGGCGACATCCTGGTGTGGAACCCGGTACTGGAAGACAGCTTCGAGATCTCCTCCATGGGGATCCGGGTGGACGCCGAGGCCCTGCGCCGCCAGCTCGCCACCACGGGGGACGAGGATCGCCTGCAATATGACTGGCACCAGGCCCTGCTGGCAGGCGAGATGCCCCAGACCATAGGCGGCGGCATCGGCCAATCCCGCCTCGCCATGCTGCTGCTGCAAAAAGAGCACATCGGCCAAGTGCAAGTAGGCGTCTGGCCGGCAGAGATGAAAGCCAGCATCCCAGGCATGCTGTAACGAATTGATTTGATTGCATCTGGTCTCGCGGCGCGAGAGCAGATGCGATAGCGAAGCTGGTCAGCCGGGGTGGAGAGCGTATCCCGGCTGACTGTAAGGCGGGCAGGGTCGCTGACCGTGCCCGCCGACCCCGGGGCTTGCCCCTGCGATCCGCTCAACCCACGTCAGATCGCATCGAATACATTCCTCTCGGCAATCCTCGGATTGCCGCTTTTTTTGCCCTCCCCACGCTATTTTGGCCAAGAAAAAGGGGGCCTGAACCCCCGTTTTCATTGCCACTTTCGTCAGTACGCCTTGCTGCCCAGCAGGTGACCATCCACCGGCGAGGCCAGCCCGTACTGGGAATACTTGCCGTGATACTCCCTGGTGGTCTGGCCGAGATCCCCCTTGAACCTGGGATCTTGTGGCCGCTCCTGACTGTTGATGTAGAAGGAGACGTCCCAGGCCTGCTGATCGCTCAGGCTCCCGCCCTGGGAGAGCGGCATGTTGCTCTTGATGAAGGCGGCGGCCTTGTCGATGCCGTGCATGCCCGCCCCCCAGTTGTAGCTCTCCTTGCCCCACAGCGGCGGGAACACATGCCGCCCGGCGACCTGCTTGCCCTCCCCGCTGGCGCCATGGCAATCGGCGCAACGTTCGACATAGACGGCTTGGCCACGCTGGAAGTCGGGCGCCTTGGCAGGCTCGGCCACCGCGAAGAAGTTGCGGCCCGGCAGCTTGTCGCTGATGGCAGCCCCGCTCGCCAGCCAGTAGGAGTAGGCCACCAGATCGCGAATTTCCTGGCTGTCATAGGCCGGCGGCTCGCCCCCCTTGGCGTTCATCGAGAACAGGAAGCAGCCCTGCAACCTGTCCTCATAGGTGTTCACCTTGTTGTTCTTCTTGCGATAGGCGGGGTAGGCGGGATAGGCCCCCCACAGCGGGCTGGCGCCGGCAATGATGCCGCTGCCCAGATGGCAGTTGCTGCATTGCAGGGCATTGTTCGGCTGGCCCTGCCCCTTGAGCTGCTGGGTGTTGACGAACAGGCTGTAGCCGCGCTTGATGGCCGCCCCCATCTCGCCGTCCGGCACCTTCGACCAGTCGGGCACCTGATGATACTGGCCATCCGGCGCCTTCTCGCCGAGGGGCACGCTGAACTGATCCTCGAACGTCTCGGCCTGGGCCAGACCCGCCAGCAGGCAGGTCATTAACAGAGAGAGAGTTTTCATTTCGCCACCCCCAGCGCCGCAAAGTAGTTGGCCACTGCATCCACCTCGGCATCGCTCAACGCCTTGGCGATGGCGGGCATGGAGCCCATGGCACCATCCGGACGCTTGTTCGCCTTCCAGTAGTGCAGTTGGCGCTTGAGGTAGGCGGGATCCTGGCCGGCGAGGCGCGGGAACAATGGACTCACGCCGACGCCGCTCGGCCCATGGCAGGCGACGCAGGCGGGCAGGTTGCGATCCGGCTTGCCGGCCAGGGCCAGCCGCTCACCGGCTTCCATGTCACCCGGCCACTTGTCGCCGCTCCAGTGCAGCGGGACCGTCTTGGCCTCGGCCTGGCCGGCGAAGTGCTTGGCGGCGCGGGCAATCTGATCGTCGCTGAGTTGATAGATGATGGGATTCATGAAATCGCTGACCCGCTTGCCACTGCGAAAGGCGCGCAGTTGTTCGCTGATATAGGCTTCGGACTGCCCCCACAGGTTGGGGATGTTCGGCTCCTTGGGGACGCCGTTCATGCTGTGACAGGTGGCGCAGATCTCGGGCACGTCCTGGACGGCTTGCGCCGCCAGTACCCACTGGGGGCTCAAACTGGCCCAGAGCAGGAGGAGTGAGCAGGGTAGTTTCATCGGCAAAGGATCCCTCTTCTGAAAATAACAACATAGTCATTAGTGGTTTACAGAATAGCATCCTTGTCCGGCGAGGCATAAACAGCTCCTCTCGAGGCCTTTTTGAGCGGGGAATACAAAAACGCCAGCCCTAGGGCTGGCGATCCGCACGGGGCAGAGTGCCGAGCACTCACCCCATTACGCGAAGTACCGACGCGATACCCCGCTCAGCAGAAGCGATATTCAAACCCCGCCCCTATGTGGGTTTGCCGCGGCAGCCCTTTCTTCCGGTCACCGGTGCAGTGGCAGGCAAAGAGCTGCCCTACCCCTTCTTGCTCCAGATACGTACCCAGCGCCCTGGCACGGCCCGCACCCGAGAACTTCAGATGCAGGCCGCCGATGATGGCGTGCACCCGCTCATCGCCGCAGACCTCTTTGGCCCGCTGGACAATATTCTCGACCCCGGCATGGCCGCAGCCGATAAAGATGATGAGCCCCTGCTCACCCTTGCAGGCCATGGCGGAATCATCGCTGATGAGATCCTTCTCCACTCGCCCGCCACGCACTATGTAGCCGAGCAGGGAGGGCTTGGCCCGATCCCGCCTCAGAATAGATCCCAGAAACACCAGGCGATCGGACAACCAGACCGGTGCGGCCGAGCACTGGGGGATCAACCCCCTCGCAGCCAGGGCCGAGGGCTCAAGCCGCCCCGAGAGGCGATATAAGTTGAATCGCCGCAACGGCAGCGGCAGGAAATAACCCCGTTCATGAAATACGTCCGGGCAGGCGATCAGGGGAATGGGCTCGGCATAGGGTGGTAGCGCGCCGACGCCGCCCACGTGATCGTAATGGCCGTGGGACAGCACCACATGGGAGAGGGAAGCGAGATCCACGCCCATCGCCTCGGCATTGGGGCGCAAAGCCCGCCCTCTACCACTATCGAACAACACCCGCAGGCCATCACACTCCAGCAGTAAGGCCAGCCCTCTCTCAGGCACACAAGCCGGGTGATGAACCTCGTCATCCACCAGCACAGAAAACTTGATCATCTCACCTCCCTGAAAACAAAAACGCAGGCGCGAGGCCTGCGTTTTCATCGATAACACCCTTATGGCTGACTCATGGTGAGCCCATTGCTGTCGGCTCCCAGCAGCAGCTTCTTGCCGGGAATGACCCGACCACTGAGCAGGGCCTGGGCCAGCGGGTTCTCCACCTTCTGCTGGATCGCCCGCTTGAGGGGACGCGCCCCGTAGACGGGATCGAAACCGGCGTGCACCAGCTTGGTCAGCAGATCCTCGCTCACCTCCACCTCGAAGCCCTGGGACTCCAGACGCCCCATCAGGCTCTTGAGCTGGATGCGGGCGATGGACTTGATGTGATCCTCGCCAAGCGGATGGAACACCACAGTCTCGTCGATCCGGTTGATGAACTCCGGACGGAAGCTGCGAGTCAGCAACTCCATCAGCAGGGACTTCATCTCCTCATAGTCCTTCTCGGCATAGTGCTCCTGGATGAGATCCGAGCCGAGGTTGGAGGTCATGATGACCACCGTATTACGGAAGTCCACGGTGCGGCCCTGACCATCGGTCAGGCGACCGTCGTCCAGCACCTGCAGCAGGATGTTGAACACATCCGGGTGGGCTTTTTCCACCTCGTCCAGCAGGATCACCGAGTAGGGGCGACGGCGTACCGCCTCGGTCAGATAACCGCCCTCTTCATAACCCACGTATCCCGGAGGCGCCCCCACCAGACGGGCCACGCTGTGCTTCTCCATGAACTCGGACATGTCGATGCGCACCATGGCGTCCTGGGTATCGAACAGGAACTCCGCCAGCGCCTTGCACAGCTCTGTCTTGCCCACCCCGGTCGGACCGAGGAACAGGAAGGAGCCGATGGGGCGGTTCGGATCCGACAGCCCGGCGCGGGAGCGGCGAATGGCGTTGGAGACGGCGTCCACCGCCTCTTCCTGACCGATCACCCGGCTGTGCAGCTGATCTTCCATCCGCAGCAGCTTGTCCCGCTCCCCTTCCAGCATCCGCGACACCGGGATACCGGTCCAGCGCGCCAGCACGTCCGCGATCTCCACATCGGTGACCCGGTTGCGCAGCAGACTGGTCTCCTGCATCTCGGCCTGAGTGGCGAGATCCAGTTGTTTCTCCAGCTCAGGGATGCGGCCGTACTGCAGCTCGGACATGCGGGCGAGATCCCCTGCCCGGCGCGCCACTTCCAGATCCTGACGAGCCTGCTCCAGCGCGGCCTTGATGTGCTGGGTGCCGGCAAGGGCAGCCTTCTCGGCCTTCCACACCTCTTCCAGCTCGTTGTATTCCCGCTCTTTTTCGCCGAGCTCCTGGTTGAGCAGATCCAGACGCTTGCGACTGGCGTCGTCGTCTTCCTTCATCAGTGCCTGCTGCTCCAGTTTCAGCTGGATGATACGCCGCTCCAGCCTGTCCAGTGACTCCGGTTTGGAGTCGATCTGCAGCCGGATGCTGGCCGCCGCCTCGTCGATGAGATCGATGGCCTTGTCCGGCAGCTGGCGATCGGCGATGTAACGATGAGACAGCTGGGCCGCCGCGACTATGGCCGGATCCGTGATCTGCACGTGGTGGTGCAGCTCGTAGCGTTCTTTCAGGCCACGCAGTATGGCGATGGTGTCCTCCACCGAGGGCTCCTCCACCAGCACCTTCTGGAAGCGGCGCTCCAGGGCGGCATCTTTTTCCACGTACTGACGATACTCGTCCAACGTCGTGGCACCGACGCAGTGCAGCTCACCGCGCGCCAGGGCGGGCTTGAGCATGTTGCCAGCATCCATGGCCCCCTCGCCCTTGCCGGCGCCGACCATAGTATGCAGCTCATCCACGAACAGGATGACGCTGCCCTCCTCCTTGGCGAGATCGTTCAGGACCGCCTTGAGGCGCTCCTCGAACTCGCCGCGATACTTGGCACCGGCCACCAGGGCCCCCATATCGAGGGACAGCACCCGCTTGTTCTTGAGCCCCTCCGGCACCTCGCCGTTGATGATGCGCTGGGCCAGCCCCTCGACAATGGCGGTCTTGCCCACACCGGGGGCACCGATCAGCACAGGGTTGTTCTTGGTACGACGCTGCAGCACCTGGATGGTGCGGCGGATCTCTTCATCACGGCCGATGACGGGGTCGAGCTTGCCGAGCTCGGCCCGTTCGGTGAGATCGATTGTGTATTTCTCCAGCGCCTGGCGATTCTCCTCGGCGTTGGCGTCATCCACCTTCTTGCCACCACGCACCTTGTCGATGGCGGCTTCGAGTTTTTCCTTGGTCAACCCCTGGGCGCGCAGCAGCTCACCGAGCGTGCCCTTCTCGTCGAGGGCAGCCAGCACGAACAGTTCGGATGAGATGAACTGATCCTTGCGCTGCTGGGCCAGCTTGTCACAGACGTTCAGCAGGCGGCCGAGGCCATTGGAGAGCTGCACGTCCCCCTCGACACCGCTGACGCGGGGCAGGCGATCGAGCTCTTCACCCAGGCGCGAGCGCAGGGCGTTGATATCCAGCCCGGTCAGGGTCAACAGCGGGCGAATGGAGCCACCATCCTGGTTGACCAGGGCGGTCATCAGATGGACAGGTTCGATAAATTGATGATCACGACCCAGTGCCAATGACTGGGCGTCGGAAATAGCGACTTGGAATTTGCTGGTCAGGCGATCGAGGCGCATTGCACTCCCCCTCTTCAGACAGACGCCGCACAGGCGGCAACAACAGAACTTTCTGACAAGGAAGATGCGGTCTTGGAATGGAATTTCAAGGGGTGGCTGTTTATTTTTCCCTCAATAGCGGTGCCAAAAGAGCGCCGCCCTGCATCACAGGGCGGCGCCGGGCAAGGCTCTCCTGGGTATCGGCGAGCGCCTCGCGGTTTATTCCGCCAGCCAGATGATGGAGGCCATGCGGCCGGTTTGGCCGTCACGGCGATAGGAGTAGAAACGCTCGGGATCGCTGAAGGTACAGTGCTCGCCACCGTAGACGGCGGTCACGCCGGCGCGGGCCAGCCGCAACCTGGCCAGCTGGTAGATATCCGCCAGCCACTTGCCCTCGTTGGCCGACGGCACGAAGGCCGCGGTGGCCTCGACCTGCTCGGCCATAAAGGCATCGCGCACCTCACCCCCCACCTCAAATGCGGTGGGACCTATGGCCGGGCCGAGCCAGGCGAGAATGTCGTTCGGCTCGCAGCCCATGGCCGCTATGATCGCCTCCAATACCCCTGCTTGCAGACCGCGCCAACCGGCGTGGGCGGCTGACACCCGGGTACCGGCCTTGTCACAGAACAGCACGGGCAGGCAATCGGCGGTCATGACGATACAGGCCAGCCCGGCTTGCAGGGCACAGGCGGCATCCGCATCCGGCGCCGCGCCGTAGTCATTGCTGACGGGATGGACGGCGACGCCGTGCACCTGATTGAGCCAGTTGAGCCGACCTGGAATGTGTGCGGCCTGTTGCAGCAGGGCCCGGTTCGCCTCGACCCTCGTGGGCTCGTCACCCACATGGGCACCCAGGTTCAGACCCTGAAAGACCCCCTCGCTGATGCCACCATCCCGGGTGGTCGACAGCGCCCGTACCTTGGCCGGGGCCGGCCAGTCCGGTTCGATCCAGTTCATCTGCGACTCCTTATCTCAATTCATATGAAAACGGGGCTCCTCATCAAGTAGAGAGGAAGCCCCGTTTGGGATCTTATATGGGCCCGGTTACGGCAAAAACCGACGCAGGCCAGCTGTTATCAGCTCCAGACCAGATCGTCCGGATTGGCCAGGGTATCTGCGCGCAGCACTTCCATCAGATCCAGCATGTCCTGCGGGGTGGCGGAGTGCCACTCCATGACTTCCCCCGTGATAGGGTGAGCCAGCTTCAGCATGGTGGCATGCAGTGCCTGACGGTTGAAGTTGCGCAGGGCCAGGGTCAGCTCGGGGGTCGCATTGCGCAGCAGGCGCAGACGACCACCGTAGGCGGGATCCCCTACCAGCGGGTGCTTGATGTGAGACATGTGCACCCGGATCTGGTGGGTACGACCGGTCTCGAGGCGCAGCCGCAGACGGGTGTGCCCACGGAACTTCTCGTGTACCCGATAGTGGGTCACGGACGGACGACCATTGGGCACCACAGCCATGTGGGTACGCTGGGTCGGATGACGGCCAATAGGGGCGTCAACGGTACCACCCGCGGTCATGTGACCGATGGCGACGGCTTCGTACTCACGGGTGATCTGGCGCGCCTGCAGCGCTTCCACCAGATGGGTCTGGGCCGGAATAGTCTTGGCCACCACCATCAAGCCGGTGGTGTCCTTGTCCAGACGATGCACTATACCGGCACGGGGCACCTCGGCGATGCCGGGGTAACGGTGCAGCAGGGCATTGAGGATGGTGCCATCCGGCGTGCCTGCACCCGGGTGAACCACCAGACCGGCCGGCTTGTCGATCACCAGAATGTGTTCATCTTCATAGACGATGTTGAGTTCGATGTTCTGGGCATCCCAACGGGTGTCATCTTCCAACTCGACATCTACATGCACCTGTTGCCCGGCCAGCACTTTCTCGCGCGGGGTATTGGCAACCTGACCGTCCAGGGTCACTCTGTCCTGTAAAATCCACTCCTTGATGCGGGTTCTGGAGTAGTCGGGAAACAATTCGGCCAGGGCCTGGTCGAGCCGTTGCCCGAATTGGTGATCCTGAAATTCGCCTGTCAGTTCAATATGCTGGCTCATGTATGGTCTCTTGAGCGGGGGTATCAATTCGAAATAATCCGGGTATTCTAGCTTTTCTTTTAGCCAAGCATAACGGATACTTTGCCAATTTCGTGGAAATGGACCGGATGTTGTTGATGGGAAAGAAGTCTCACCTGCTGATGTCACTCGCCTTGATCGCTACCCTGATCACTGGTTGTTCCAGCACCAAACCCAAGGTTCCCGACGAACCGCCGGAAGTTCTGTACCAACAGGCCCGTCTCAAGCTGGATACAGGTAACTACCTGAATGCCATCGAATTGCTGGAAGCGCTCGATTCCCGTTATCCCTTCGGTGCCTACTCGAACCAGGTCCAGCTCGACCTGATCTACGCCTACTACAAGCAGGACGATACCGCCCAGGCCATCGCCAATATCGACCGCTTTATTCGCCTCAATCCGGCGCATAAAAATATCGATTACGTCTTCTATCTGCGCGGTCTGACCAACATGGCGGCGGATTACAACTTCTTCCAGGACTTCCTGGGGATCAACCGGGACGACAAGGATCCTTCCTACGCCCGCCAGGCGTTCCAGGACTTCAAGACCCTGCTGCAGAACTACCCGAACAGCCAGTATGCGGCCGATGCCCGTGCCCGCATGATAGGTCTGAAGACCCGCCTGGCTCGTTACGATCTGAGCGTGGCAGAGTATTACGTCAAGCGTGATGCCCTGATCGCCGCCGCCAACCGCGCCAAGCTGATCGTCGAGACCTATCCCGACACGGTCGAGACGGAGAAGGCGCTGGAGATCATGGTCAACTCCTACGAGACCCTGAAGATGCCTACCCTGGCACGTCATGCTCGCGAAGTGCTGGCCAAGAACTACCCGGACAATCGCCTCGGCCGCAGCTGAGAACGTACTGTTCTGCAATGAAAAACCGGAGCCATTGGCTCCGGTTTTTTATGGGTTCGATAGCAACTCGGCGCGCTTGTCTGCCACCCTTCTCCCTCCCTGAGATGAGACGGAAGGAGGCTTGACGGTACTACCGCCGTCACTCCTCCTCGCCTCTCTGGCGACCTTATTTGGCCACCCTATTTGGCTACATTGCCCGCCACG
Source organism: Aeromonas lusitana (assembly GCF_002812985.1). Taxonomy (GTDB): domain Bacteria; phylum Pseudomonadota; class Gammaproteobacteria; order Enterobacterales; family Aeromonadaceae; genus Aeromonas; species Aeromonas lusitana. The sequence continues at coordinate 136,374 of NZ_PGCP01000015.1, read as the reverse complement.
TTCAGCACGTCCCAGGTGCGGGAGAAGGGTGGCGCATAGGCAAAGTCCAGCATGCCGAGCTGCTCGGTAGTGACCCCCATGGTGATGGCGACCGCCAGGGCATCGATGCGGTGTACCGCCCCCTTGCGGCCCAGGATCTGGCCGCCCAGCAGGCGCTTGCTACCCGCCTCATACACCAGCTTGACGTGGATATCGGACTGGCCGGGGCAGTAGTTGGTATGACACTTGTCCTTGATGACGACGGTGCGATAGTCGATACCCATCTGCTGGGCCTCTTTCTCAGACAGCCCAGTGCGACCCGCCTCCAGCCCCAACACCTTGAGCGCCGCCGAGCCTAGGGTGCCCGGGAATGCCTGCTCGGCCCCCGCCAGGTTCTCCCCCACCATGCGACCCAGCTTGTTGGCTATGGTGGCGAGGGGCACATAGACCTGCTGCTGCTTGACGCTGTGCCAGACGCTGGCGCAATCCCCCGCCGACCAGACGTTCGGCAGCGAGCTGCGGCCTTGCCTGTCCACCTCAATGGCGCCGTTGGCCAACCGCGCTATGCCGGTCTCGGCCAGGAACTCGGTGTTGGGTCTGACCCCGGTGCAGACCACCACGATATCGGCCTCGTACTCCCCCTGATTGGTGCGCACACCGCTCACCTGTCCTTCCCCCAGCAGGGCCTCGACTCGCTCGCCCAGATGCAGGGAGACACCCTGTTCGCGCAGTTCGGTCTCGATATGCTGGGTAATATCCTCGTCAAACGCATCCGGGATGACCCGCTCTGCCAGCTCGATGAGTCGCACCTCTTTCCCCTGATGGACCAGGGCCTCCACCATCTCCAGCCCGATGAAACCTGAGCCGATCACCACCGCCTTGCGTTTACTGGTATCCTGCACCGCCGCCTTGAGCGCCAGACCGTCGGCCATGCGGCGCAGGCCGAACACCCCTTCCTGCTGCAGGCCGGGGATGGGAGGCATGACTTCACGGGCACCTGTGGCGATCATCAGCCGATCGTAGTGGTCGCTAAAGGTATCGCCATTATGCTCGACGACCAGGGTCTGAGCCTTGGCATCCAGCGCGGTCACGCGATGACCTGTCTTGACCTCGATGCCCTTGGCGGCAAACTGCTCCACGCTGAACTCGGCCATGAAGCCCGGCTCCTGAAAATCGTCACCGACGAAGTAGGGCAGGCCGCAGGCACCGAAGGAGATCACCTCGGAGGCCTCATACACCACTATCTCGGCGTCCCTGGCCAGACGACGGGCCTTGGCGGCCGCACTCATGCCGGCGGCTTCGCCACCTATGATCACAATACGCATTGTTTGACTCCTGTAACGACGGGGGAGGCCTCGCCTCCCCCCTTGATATCTCTCTGTTCCAAATGCCTGGCTCAGGAAGCGGCTCAGACCAGGGACTCTTCCCCGTCCAGACTGACCTCGGCATCGCTGTTGAATACCGCCATGTCGGTCTGCCCCATCAAGCGGCTGGTGACGGTGCCGGCGGTAATGGAGCCGGAGACGTTGAGGGCGGTGCGGCCCATGTCGATGAGGGGCTCGATGGAGATGAGCAGGCCCGCCAGCGCCACCGGGAAGTCCAGGGCGGACAGCACGATCAGCGCCGCGAAGGTGGCGCCGCCGCCCACTCCGGCTACCCCGAACGAGCTGACCGTGATGATGGCGATGAGGGTCATGATGAAGCCGGGATCCATGGGATTGACCCCCACGGTCGGCGCTATCATCACCGCCAGCATGGCCGGGTAGATGCCGGCACAGCCATTCTGGCCTATGGTGGCGCCGAAGGAGGCGGCGAAGTTCGCGATCCCCTCAGGAATGCCAAGGGCCCGGGTCTGGGTCTGCACGTTCATCGGGATGGAGCCCGCACTGGTACGGGAAGTGAAGGCGAACGCCAGCACCGGCATGATCTTCTTCAGGAAGCGCAGCGGGTTGATGCCCACCAGGCTCACCAGCAGCAGGTGCACGGCGAACATGATGGCGATGGCACCGTAGGAGGCCAGCACGAAGTTCAGCAGGTTGAGGATGTCCGCATAGTTGGAGCCAGACACCACCTTGGCCATCAGTGCCAGCACGCCGTAAGGGGTGAGGCGCAGCACCAGGGTCACCATCCGCATCACGATGGCATGGGCGACCTGCATGAAGTGCTCGAAGCTCGCGAAGATCTCCGGCTTCTTGCGGGCGATGCCGGTGGCCGACAGGCCGATGAAGATGGAGAAGATCACCACGGCTATGGTGGAGGTCTTGCGGGCCCCCGTCATGTCGAGGAAGGGGTTGGCGGGGATGAACTCCAGCACCATTTTGGCGAAGGACATGCTCTCGACGCTGCCGAGGCTGGTCTGCAGGGCCGCGCCACGGGCGGTCTCGGCGGCGCCGGCGGTGAGCCCCTCGGCGGTCAGGCCGAACAGGTTGGACATCAGGATCCCAGCCCCGGCGGCGAGCATAGTAGTGAAGATCAGCACCCCTATGGTCATGGCGCTGATCTTGCCAAGGGCGGTGCCGCCGGAGAGCTTCAAGATGGCCCCTATGATGGAGACCATGATGAGCGGGATGATGATCATCTGCAGCAGCTTCACATAGCCGCTGCCGACAATGTCCAGGTAGTCGTTGGTCTGGAGCAGCACGTCCGAGCCAACGCCGTACAGCAGCTGCAGTGCCCCGCCAAACAGGATGCCCAGGCCCAGACCGGAGAAAACCCGGCGGGTGAAGCTGACGTGGGTTTGCTGCAGGCGATAGAGAAACAGCAGCAACATGACCAGGATGGCCAGATTACCGATAACGCTAAGTGTCATGATATTCCCCAAAATGACCGGGCCGGGCCCGAGGTGAGAGGACGAGCACCTCATGTGCCTGCGTCCTGAAACTGGCCGCGTCGTGGCGGCACGTCCCCCGGTATGGCCGGGGTGACGTCAAGAGCGGTAAAAACAGAGGGTGGCCTGCGCCACCCTCGTCATCAGCTGGCCTTGCCTTGCTGCTTGGCCCGCATGATGTTGATGATCTCGATGTCGGTATCCAGCATCCCCTGCTTGGAGAGGCGGCCCAGGTTGGCGATGGTCTGATCCACGTCGTCGGAGACGATGCCCTCGCTCTGGGGCACATGCAGGTTGTTGATCGCCATCAGGGAGGACTTGACCGCCGCCGAGGTGGAGGTGGAGACCTTCATGGAGCAGGCACTGCCCGCACCGTCGCAGATGATACCGGAAACGTCGCCAATCATGTTGTTGATGCAGTGGCTGATCTGCTCGAACTGGCCACCCAGCAGCCAGGTGATGGCGGCGCCCGAGCCCATGGCGGCGGTACTGGCGGCGCACAGGGCCGACAGCTTGTTCTGGTAGGCCTTGATGTAGATGGCCACCAGGTGGCTCATCACCAGGGCGCGGGTCAGCTGCTCGTCGCTCGCCTTGAGGAAGCGGGCGGCGGCGACCACCGGCATGGTGGCGGCAATACCCTGATTGCCGGAGCCGGAGTTGGACATGGCGGGCAGCATGGCGCCGTCCATGCGCGCGTCCGACGCGGCTGAAGAGAGGCGCATGGCCAGCGTCATCAGATCGTCCGACAGCAGCTTGCGCTCCACCTGTTCCGTCAGGATCTTGCCGATGCGCAGGCCATAGCCCTGCAGACCCTCGTCCGCCAGCGCCTGGTTCATGCTGGCCGCCTCGCGGATGAAGTCGATGTCAGCGAGCGGCACCTGCAGCGCGAAGTCGACTATCTCCCGCAGAGTCATGGTGGGCTTGTCGGACTTGGCGGGCTGGATCTGCACGCCGGGGGCGCTGGCCTGCTCCATCAGCACCTCGCCATCCTTCTCCAGCAGCACGATGCGGGTGTGATCGGTGCAGATCACCACCCGGGCGCTGTGGCCGTCCACCTCCGCCAGCACCTCGGCGTAGAGCACGTCCGGCACATCCTTGACGTCCACCTGGATGACGGGCAACAGCGCCTTGGCCGCCTCTACCTGAGCCGGGGTCAGGGTCTTCAACACCTCGAGACCAGCGTCCGGGTTGCCTCCCGTGATGCCGACGGCGGCGGCCACCGGCAGGCCTATCATGCCGGTGCCGGGCACGCCGACACCCATGCCGTTCTTGAACAGGTTGCCGCTGACCCAGACGCTGATGCGGGTCGGGGTTTCTCCCAGCAACTTGCGGCAGTTGGCCGCCGCCAGGGCGACCGACATGGGTTCGGTGCAGCCAAGGGCCGGTACCACTTCACGCTTGAGCAGGGTTATGAAATCGGTCCATTGTGCTTTCATCTGTGATGTCTCTGGTTCGCTATGCCGCTGGGCACATATTTCATGGTCGGATCCACCGCTGCGGTGGATAGGACTGGGGTGCCTGACTGACAGCCGTCATCCATGTAACTTTATTTGATTTTAATGACGTCGGAATCAAATAAAATTGAACCTGTTCGCCTTTTGTCGTCATTATGCCTTCCAGCAGGGGCAACGTCACCGGATTGCGATCCGGATCACAGCCAGCCTGGCTGCCTCGCCCTGTGCCATCCCCTCTCCCCTGCCCCGCCGAGCCGATGCAATGCGTTTGCCATCAAGGCGTTACCGATCGGCCCGAATCCCGGGCAATAAAAAAGGAGGCCGAAGCCTCCTTTTTACATTCCCGATAACGCTTACAGCGCCTTGAGGATCGCCTCGACGCTGGCCTTGGCATCGCCAAACAGCATCTGGGTGTTTTCCTTGAAGAACAGCGGGTTCTGGACACCGGCATAGCCAGTGTTCATGGAGCGCTTGAAGCCGATGACGTTCTGCGCCTTCCACACTTCCAGCACCGGCATGCCGGCGATGGGGCTGCCCGGATCTTCCATCGCGGCCGGGTTGACGGTGTCATTCGCACCGATCACCAGTACCACGTCGGTATCGTTGAAGTCGTCGTTGATCTCGTCCATTTCCAGCACGATATCGTACGGGACCTTGGCTTCCGCCAGCAGCACGTTCATGTGACCCGGCAGACGACCGGCAACAGGGTGGATACCGAAGCGCACCTTGACGCCGCGATCACGCAGCTTCTGGGTGATCTCGGCCACCGGATACTGAGCCTGCGCCACCGCCATGCCGTAGCCCGGGGTGATGATGACGGAGCTGGCATTTTTCAGCATGTCGGCCACGTCTTCGGCGTTGGTCTCGCGGTATTCGCCCAGCTCCTGGTCAGCCGTGGAGGCCACACCGTCGGAGCCAAAGCCACCGGCGATAACGGAGATGAAGGAGCGGTTCATCGCCTTACACATGATGTAAGACAGGATGGCACCGGAGGAACCCACCAGGGCACCCACCACGATCAGCAGGTCGTTGGAGAGCATGAAGCCCGCCGCCGCTGCCGCCCAACCTGAGTAGGAGTTCAGCATGGAGACCACGACCGGCATGTCGGCGCCGCCGATGGAGGCGACCAGATGCCAGCCAAACGCGAAGGCGATCAGGGTCATCAGCAGCAGTGCGAAGGTGGAGCCACCGGCGTTGACGAAGTGGATCATCAGCGCAAGGGAGACCAGCACGGCCAGCAGGTTCAGCTTGTGGCGATGGGGCAGTTGCAGCGGCTTGGAGGAGATGAGGCCACGCAGTTTGCCGAACGCCACTATGGAGCCGGTGAAGGTCACGGCACCGATAAAGACGCCTAAAAATACCTCGACCAGGTGGATGTTCAGCATGGCGCCGGACAGGTGCTCGACCTGGGCGACACTGGCCGCCTGCTCGAACGCCGCCCGGGCCGCGGCCAGGGTCGCATCCAGGTTGGAACCGACGGAGACTACCACCTCGGCGGGCGCAGACGGGTGCAGATCGATGAAGCTGTTGAAGCCCACCAGCACCGCCGCCATGCCCACGAAGCTGTGCAGCACGGCCACCAGCTCGGGCATCTCTGTCATCTCGACCTTGAGCGCCAGACGCACGCCGATGGCGCCGCCGATGACCATGGCCAGGATGATCCAGTGCACACCACTGGTTTCCGGGTTGAACACGGTCGCGAGCAGGGCGATGGCCATCCCCGCGATACCGAACAGGTTGCCATGCTTGGCCGTCTCTTGCTTCGACAGTCCCGCGAGACTGAGGATGAAGAGCACGGCGGCAACGATATAGGATGCTGTTACCAGTCCTTGAGACACGTTAAACCCCCTTAATCCTTACGGAACATCTTCAGCATGCGCTGAGTAACGGTGAAGCCACCGAAGATGTTGATACTGGCAATCAGCACGGCAATAAAGGCCAATACGGTGACCAGGGTCGACCCTTGCCCAATCTGCAGCAGGGCACCGACCACGATAATGCCGGAGATGGCATTGGTGACCGACATCAGCGGCGTGTGCAGGGAGTGGGAGACGTTCCACACCACGTAGTAACCGACCACGCAGGCCAGGATGAAGACGGTGAAGTGGGAGAGGAAGGCGGCAGGGGCCACCGCAGCCACCCAACCGAAGGCCGCGATGCCGAGGGCACCCCAGACGAACTTCTTGTTGGAGGGTTTCTTCTCTTCAGCCTTCTTCGGCGCAGCCTTGGCGGCCGGCTTTTGCGGCGCGGCAGAGACGGCGATAGGGGGCGGCGGGAAAGTCACGTCACCGGCCTGGATCACCGTCATGTTGCGCTGAACCACGTCCTCGAAGTCGATAGCAACGTTGCCGTCCTTCTCCTTGCACATCAGCTTCATCAGGTTGACCAGGTTGGTACCGTAGAGCTGGGAGGATTGGGCAGGCAGGCGGCCAGGCAGGTCGGTGTAACCGATCACCTTGACGCCATTCGGGGTCACGAACAGCTCGGTCGGCACTGTGTATTCACAGTTGCCGCCGGTGGCGGCCGCCAGATCCACGATCACCGAACCCGGCTTCATGCTGTCGACCATTTCTTTGGTGATCAGCTTGGGAGCGGGACGGCCCGGGATCAGGGCGGTAGTGATGATGATGTCCACTTCCTTGGCCTGCTGGGCAAACAGCTCCATCTCGGCCTTGATGAACTCATCGGACATGACCTTGGCATAACCATCGCTGGAGGCACCGTCTTCGCTGCCGAAGTCCAGCTTGAGGAATTCCCCCCCCATGGATTCGATCTGCTCGGCCACTTCCAGACGGGTGTCAAACGCACGCACGATGGCGCCGAGGGAACCGGCAGTACCGATGGCAGCCAGGCCGGCCACGCCGGCACCGATCACCAATACCTTGGCAGGGGGAACCTTGCCGGCGGCGGTGATCTGACCTGTGAAGAAGCGACCGAACTGGTGGGCGGCTTCGACCACGGCGCGGTAGCCACCTATGTTGGCCATGGAGGAGAGGGCGTCGAGGGACTGAGCACGGGAGATCCGCGGCACCATGTCCATCGCCATCACATTGATATTGCGCTCGGACAGCTTCTTGACCAGCTCGGGGTTCTGGGCAGGCCAGATGAAGCTCACCAGGGTGGCACCATCCTTAATTTGTGCGATCTCGGCGTCGGTCGGCGCATTGACCTTGAAGATGAGGTCGGCTTGCCAGACGCTCGGCACCACGCTGGCACCGGCAGCCTCGAAGGCGGCATCATCGAAGCTGGCCAGCAAGCCGGCACCGGCCTCGATGGCGACCTCGAAGCCGAGCTTTTTCAGCTGCTCGACGGTGGCCGGGGTCGCTGCGACCCGGGTCTCACCGGCGAGACTCTCTCTCGGTATTCCAATCTGCATGACTATTCCCTGATGGTTAATAAACAATCATTGCCCAGTCTCTCATGTCTGAGCAGACAAGGCATGACCAAAGTGCAGGTCACGGGCCCTTTGTTATGAAAATCAGCAGGCTTTACCTCAACCTCCTGTCATGGTCAGGCCCCCGCTTTTCAGGCGCGAAGGTGATTAGTATCAAATTTTGGAGTTTTATTACAACCGCAGCCCGGACGACACCGGTACAGATTTCAGCCCACTAAGGGCCATGATTAAAAAAAACAAACTAAATTAGCGACTTATACCAGCAAAAAGCGCTGAAAAAAGTGATCCAACCAGTCAAAAAAAATGTTTTGCCGGCCCTCTATCTTAGCGTTTTTTGTTCTTACGAAATCTGCCGTTGGCACATGGGATGAGACGAAGCGGAAAAAAGTAACCGTTTTGTAACGAGAAGGGGGGCTTGCACCCGCCCTTTGGCGGACGCAAGCCCCCTCGTTCACCGCCTTCCAGGCGTGGTGCCCGGTGGCAGCGCCTTACCAGGCCGCTTCATAAATATGCCGGCTCTGGGCCAGGTCGATGTCGCCGTGCTCGCCCAGGCTGGTCATGCCGTGCTCCGCCAGCTTGGCCACCAGGGTATCTATGTTGGCATCGGCCAGGCCGTAGTCCCGCAGCCGGGTCTTGATCCCCATCCGCTCGAAGAAGTCGCGGGTGGCGGCGATGGCGCCGTCGATGCGCTCTTCCTCGCTGCCGCTGCGCAGGTCCCACACCCGCTCCGCGTATTGCAGCAGCTTGGCGTGTTTCTGGGCGCGCTTGGCCTGCAGCAGGGCCGGCAGCACCACCGCCAGGGTCTGGGCATGGTCAAGGCCGTGCAGGGCGGTGATCTCGTGGCCCAGCATGTGGGTCGCCCAGTCTTGGGGCACGCCGGCACCGATCAGGCCGTTCAGGGCCATGGTGGCGCTCCACATGATGTTGGCGCGCACGTCGTAGTTTTCCGGCTCCACCAGCGCCTTGGGACCTTCCTCGGCCAGGGTCTGCAGCAGGCCTTCGGCGAAGCGATCCTGCACCTTGGCGTTGACCGGGTAGGTGAGGTACTGCTCCAGGGTGTGGATGAAGGCATCCACCACCCCGTTGGCGACCTGACGGGCCGGCAGGGTGTAGGTGAGCACGGGATCCAGCACGGCGAAGCGCGGCATCACGAAGGGGGAGAAGAAGTGCTGCTTGTCACCGCTGCTCTTGCGGGTGATGACGGCGCCCATGTTCATCTCGGAGCCGGTGGCCGGCAGGGTCAGCACGGCGCCGAGGGGAATGGCGGAGGCCACGTCACCGCCGACGGTCTCGAGGATGTGCCAGGGATCCTTGGCCAGATCGTAGTGGGCGGCGGCGGCGATGAATTTGGTGCCATCCAGCACGGAACCGCCACCGACCGCCAGCAGGAAGTCTATCTTCTCGGCGCGGGCCAGCTCGACGGCGCCCATCAGGGTCTCGTAGGTGGGGTTCGGCTCTATGCCGCCGAATTCGAACAGGCTCATGCCTGCCAGATCCTGTTTGATCTGGGCCAGCAGGCCGCTGCGCACCACGCTGCCGCCACCATAGGTGATCAGGATGCGGGCGTCGCTGGGAAGCTGTTCACGCAACTGGGCAACCTGGCCCTTGCCGAACAGCACCTTGGTCGGGGTGTGCAGAGTGAAATTGTGCATCGCTATTACCTTCATGATGACGGGGCGGCCTGGCCGCAAAATGTTGGTTGCATTTTTCTACAGACAACCTCTACCATCAAGGCAACATTCTGCACATTGCTTGCCTATTTCTACAAATTATTGAATTTCACCCGGAGTACCTATGTCCAACCGCTACACCGAACTCGCCGCCAAGCTGACCCGCCACGTGCGCGAGCCCGGCATCACAGCCTCCCCGGTGGAGCAAGTCAGCCTCATCTACACCACCGAGTACCACGGCCGCACCCCTGTGCTCTATCAGCCGCGGATGATAGTGATACTGCAGGGGCACAAGGTGGGCTATCTGGCGGATCAGGTGTTTCGCTACGATCCCAACCACTACCTGCTGATGACGCTGCCGCTGCCGTGCGAGTGCGAGTGCTTCGCCTCCCCCGAGCAGCCGCTCATCGGCTTCACCCTGGAGATCAACGTCGCCACCCTGCAGGAGCTGCTGCTGGAGCTGGGGGACAGCCTGCCCGCGCCACCGCCCCAGAAGAGTGGCGTACATTCGGTGCCCCTCTCGGAGGAGATGTTCTGCGCCGCCGAGCGGCTCATCGATCTGATGGACAAGCCCCAGCACGCCCGGGTGCTGGGGCCGCAGACGGTGCGGGAGATGCTGTTCTACGCCCTGCACGAGGGGGGCGGCCCGGCGCTGCAGGCGCTCGCCAACCGCCACAACCACATGGGGCAGATTGCCCGGGTGCTGCGCCTCATCGAGCAGCGCTACGCCGATACCCTGACCATGGAGGAGCTGGCGCGGGAGGTGAACATGAGCGTGTCGGCCTTCCATCACCACTTCAAGGCGGTCACCGCCACCTCGCCGCTGCAGTACATCAAGTCGTTCCGGCTGCACAAGGCGCGGATGATGATGCTGCACGACGGCATCAAGGCCGGCACGGCGGCGGCACGGGTCGGCTACGAGAGCGGCTCCCAGTTCAGCCGGGAGTACAAGCGCTTCTTCGGCAGCACCCCCACGGATCAGGCCTCCCGCTTCCGGGACGGTCAACTCAGCATCATGCATGGGTGAGCAGGCGGCGGGCGCCCTGCGTCAGTTTCTGGACCCCGGGCGCCGATGAATTGATGTGTCGCAAACAAGGGGGAGAAAGGGCCATTGCCGCCTCGCTTGGGTGCCCCCCGGCCGCTACCCTGCCCAAGGTGCGACCCGATCCCCTGCGGTGACGGGTCTTTTTCATTTCCCCTGCACCGCCCCATGAGGAGAAACCCGTGAAGATTTTCCAAGCCAAGGTCGACGACATTCCCCGCGCCGCCCCCCTGTTCGTGCAATACCGCGAGTTCTACCAGGTGCCTGCCGAGCCCGTGGCGGCCGAGGCCTTCCTGCGAGAGCGCTGCGCCCGCCAGGAGTCCGTGCTGTTCCTGGCCGAGAACGAGGCCGGCGAGCTGCTGGGCTTCGCCCATCTCTACCCCCTGTTCTGCTCCCTCGAACTCAAGCCCATCTGGCTGCTGTATGACCTGTTCGTGGCGCCAAGCGCCCGCAAGCAGGGGGTCGCCCAGGCCCTGCTGGCCCGGGCCGACGACCACGGCCGCGCCACCGGCGCCGCCTTCCTGATGCTGAGCACGGCCACCGACAACCTGGGCGCCCAGGCGCTCTACGAGCAGCACGGCTACCGCCGAGATCTCGACTTCTACAGCTACAACAAGCTGCTCTGACGGCGCCCGCAGGACTGATCGGCCCCATTACGCACACTTCATTCATCTGGTGCATGGGCTGAGCACATCCATTCGTGGAATGAATAAAGGCGGCCCGAGCCGCCTTTTTTATCTCTGTTACGCCGTCATCAGAGCCTGAAGCGGCCTATCTCCTGCTCCAGTCGCTCGGTCAGGGCCTTGAGGGATGCCGCCTGATGGGCCTCCTCCCGCGCCTGCTCCGCCAGCTCCTGGGAGACGTGGCGTATGTTCTCGGTGTTACGGCTGATCTCGCCGGTGACCGAGGTCTGCTCCTCCGCCGCCGCCGCTATCTGGGTCGCCATGTCGCTGATGGCACCGATGGCCTCGTTGATCTGGCCTAGGCTCAGGTTCGCGGCTTCGGCATCCTCCACGCTGGTGCTCGCCAGTTGACGGCTGGTCTCCATGCCGTTGACGGCGCGTCTGGTGGTCTGCTGCAGTGTCTCGATCATCTGCTGGATCTCGGCAGTGGAGTCGTGGGTGCGGCGCGACAGCACCCGCACCTCGTCCGCCACCACAGCAAAGCCGCGCCCCTGCTCCCCGGCCCGGGCCGCCTCGATGGCGGCGTTCAGGGCCAGCAGATTGGTCTGCTCGGCGATGCCGCTGATGGTGGCCAAAATGCCGCTGATCTTCTGGGCATGGGTGTCGAGCTCATGGATGGTCTGGCTGGCATCGGCGACTTCATCGGCGAGGCCCGTGATGCTGCGCTGGCTCTGGCTGACCTGAGTTTGACCCGCCACCGCGAGTTGTACCGCCTCCCCCGAGGTGGTGGCGGCGAACTCGGCGTTGCCGGCGATCTCCTGGGTGGCGGAGGCCATCTCGGTCACGGCCGTCGCCACCATGACGATCTCGTCCTGCTGCTGGCGCACCCGCTGACTGCGCGCCTCGGCGCCACTGGCCTGGGCACGGGACTGGGCCGCCAGCTCGGCCGTCGCATCCCGCAGCCGGCTGACGATGCCGTGCAGCCTGGCCACGAACTGGTTGAAGCTTCGGGCCAGCTGACCCACCTCATCCTGGCTGCGGGTATCTATCTGCACCGTCAGATCCCCCTCACCGTGGGCGATATTGGCCAGCGCCTTCGACACCCGGCCGAGATCGGCGAACAGGTAGTTGAACATGGCGATGAGCAGGGCGCCGAACACCAGCAAGAGCACCAGGGTCAGCCCCACCAGCTGCCACAACAGGGTGGCGAGCGGCGCCTCCAGCACGTCCTTGTACATCACCATGGCCAACAGCCAGTCGGTGCCGGGCACCCCCTGCACCGACAGCAGCACGTCGCGCCCGTCTATGGTGGCGCCATGCAGCTCACCATCCCGGCTCCAGCCGTCCAGACTCGTTCCCGACAGGCCGGGATCCAGCTCGGCCACCTGCTTGAGGGCCAGCTCCTTCTGGGGGTGCCCGACGATGAGACCGGAGCGGTCCAGCAGCATGGCGTAGCCCTCCCCCTGCACCTTCATGGCCAGCACCTCGTCGATGAGGGCATCCAGGGAGAGATCCGCCCCGGCGGTGCCGATCACCTGGCCCTGATGGGACACAGGCTCCGCCAGGGTCACCACCAGCTGTTGCATGGTCACGCTGACATAGGGGGCGGTGACGATCAGCTTGCCCGCCTTGATGGCGTTCTGGTACCAGGGGCGCTGGCGGGGATCGTAGTTGGCGGTGTTGAGGGAGGGATCGTGGCGGGTCATCACACCCTCGGTCGAACCGAAGTAGGTGAGCCCGAAGCCGCCCGAGGTGCGGGTCTGCAGCAGATGGGGCACCAGGGCCGTCGCCGGATCCTCCGCGATCACGGCAGCCAGGGCGTCCACCGCGTGGCGCCTGTCCTCCATCCAGTTGCCGATGGCCACCGAGTAGGCGTGGCCGTAGTTGAGGGCCTCGCTCTGGATGGCCTCCTGGGTGCGGGACTTGAGGGTATGGAAGGCGACCACGCCGAGCAGGGCCGCCATCAGCAGCACTACCCCCAGGCTGGTCGCCAGCAGCTTGCCGCGCAACGAGAGTGTCATGACTACAGATCCTTGTGGTGACTGGAGGCCAAGAGAGTCCCCATACTGCCCAAGGCTATCGGCGCTCCGGCGCCGGGACTTTAGTTGCTCCGCTCAGTTTGTGCCTTTAAAGCCGCAGGACGTGCTGCCGATCACGAAAATGACGAGATCCCTGTCTGCCAGCCCCACCTCGGTTAGCAGGATGTCAGCCGGCGATACGGCGCAGGGCATCAGAGCCGGGTCTCGCCTCCCAGCTCCGCCAGCAGCAGATCCAGCAGCGCGGGCGGGCGCTCCCCGTGCCAGGCCAGCGCCGTGGTCACCACCTGCACCTCTCCCGCCAGCGGGCGGATCACCACGTTGGCGGGGGCACTCTTGTGCAGGGTCTCGGGCACCAGGGCCACCCCTTGGCCACAGCCGACGAAGGCCACCTGGGACGCCACTGTGCGCGCCTCGTGCAGCACCCGGGGGGCGAAGCCCGCCTCGTGGCAGCAGGCCATCAGGGTATCGAAATAGGTCGGGTTGAGGGCACGGGGGAACAAGACGAAGGGATCCTCCGCCAGGGCCGCCAGGGGCACGGACGCCTCCCCCGCCAGCGAATGAGCCAGGGGCAGGGCCACCGCCAGCCTGTCCTGCTTCAAGGGTCGCACTCGTATGCTGCCCTCATCCCGCCCGGCCAGCCGCACCAGGGCCAGATCCAGCTCGCCGCTCTCCAGCGCCGGGATGGCGTCTGCGCTGTCTATCTCCCGCACCGAGACGGTGACGCCGGGGTGGCTCAGCTTGAGCCGCTCGATCACCGCCGGCAGCTCGTCCAGCATGGCCGAGGTGATGGCCCCTATGGTCAGCAGCCCCACCTGACCCGATGCCGCCTCCCGCACCGCCAGCTCCAGGTGTTCTAGCTGATCCGCCAGCCGCCGCACCGCGGGCAGGATCGCCTGCCCCGCCGGGGTGAGCTGCACTCCCTTGGGAGTGCGATCGAACAGCTTCACCCGCAGGGCGTGCTCCAGCACCTTGATCTGCTCGGTCAGGGGCGGCTGGGTCATGCCGAGGCGGCGGGCGGCGCGGCCGAAATGGCGCTCCTCGGCCACCGCCAGAAACAGCCAGAGATGGCGGACGAGTCGGAAATTGATCATGGTTGATAGCCTGTTCGAATCGGGTCGTTACTTTCTTCGGATTTTACGTATAAGCGGCGAGTCACAACAATGCTCGTCATCCCCTCTCAGGTTTCGGATCCCACGTGCACCTCTATCTCATGTTCCTCGCCATGGCCGCCCTGACCATTCTCAGTCCGGGCCCCAGCGTATTGAAATCCCTCACCAATGCCCTCAATCACGGGCTGGGACCGGCCCTCATCGGCATGGCCGGCCTCACCTGCGGGGTACTCGGGGTCGCCACTCTCTCCGCCACCAGCCTAGGGGTGCTCATCGCCGCCTCCCCCACCGCCTTCGACTGGGTGCGCTATGGCGGCGTGATCTACCTGGCCTGGCTCGGCGTGAAGCTGTGGCGTACCGTGCCCAATCTGGCGGGCGAGGTGGCGCCGACCCCACGCCGACACCTCTTTTTGGAGGGGATCATGCTGCAATTTGCGAATCCCAATGCCCTGATCTTCTTCCTGTCGGTGCTGCCCCAGTTTATCGACCGTGAGAGCAGCTATCTGCCGCAGTTTCTGCTACTGGTCACCAGCTTCTGCCTGCTGATGATCCTGGTGCACGGCGGCTACATCCTCTCGGCCCGCAAGGCCCGTCGCTGGCTGCAAGGACGGGGCGGCCACTGGATCAACCGCATCAGCGCCCTCAGCTTCGGGCTGCTCGCCCTGATCCTGCTGCGCGGCTAGCCACCTCAGCCAATAAGGCCAATGCCGTAGCCCCCATTGGCTTGCGGCAGACCCGTATTGACTCGCCGGGACGGCTTAACATCACTCCCCTCTGCGACATCCCACCAGGGCCAATCCCCAAGAGGCTGATATATCAGGGAAATGACCTAGGCGTGAAAAGGCTGACCGCCTCTCTCAACCCAGGTCATTCCGTCGTTCAGATACCGGCGAAGCGTTCGCTCTCCCCGAAGAACTCGGCGAGGGCCCACCACATCAGCACAGGATTGGAGTACATGGGGAAGTGACCGCAGTGGGGGATCTCGGTCAGCCTGACCCCGGCCTGCGCCAGCTGCCCCAGATAGGAGAGATGACGGTTCTGCTCGCCGTACATGAAGTGCTGCGGGCAAGGCAGGGCGAGAAACTTGCCGAGCAGATCCCCCTCGTCCGAGTGGGTGACCATGGAGCGGAAGATGGGCCGCACCGCCTCGGTGCGCACCCTGTGGCGCAGGGTCGCGGCATAGAAGGTGCTCGAGACGTCGCGGCCGTGGCGGGTGCGCTCGATAAAGGCGGCAAAGAAGGCCTCGTCACTCTGCGCCGGATGGGCATATACCTGACGGCTTAGGAAGCAATCCTCCGGCGCCA
This sequence comes from Aeromonas lusitana, assembly GCF_002812985.1. GTDB lineage: Bacteria > Pseudomonadota > Gammaproteobacteria > Enterobacterales > Aeromonadaceae > Aeromonas > Aeromonas lusitana. Next base: position 120,933 of record NZ_PGCP01000015.1, on the reverse strand, counting down.
GGTTGCCCTCTATGCTGGTGAAGCTGAGCACGCGCTCCGGATAGAGGTGTGCCAGCAGCAGGGCGGTCAGCCCGCCCATGGAGTGGCCCACCAGGTGGAAGCGCTCGAACCCCTGATGATCGATCAGCTGCCGCGCCGTCATCACCAGCAGCGGCAGATCGATGCGCTCTGGGCGATCCAGGGTGGAGGCGCCACAGCCGGGGGCATCCCAGGCCAGGAAGGGGCGACCGTCAAACTCGGGATGCTGGACCAGATCGGCGTAATCCTCCTTGCTGGAGCCGAACCCGTGCAGGAAGACGACGGGGGCACGGTGGCCGGTGCGGCCGATGGCGGCGATGTCGAGCCGCACCTCGCCCAGTTGCAGGGGCTGGCGCCACTCGGTAAAGCGGGGGGACATGAGATCTCCTTGGCGTTGGCTGGCCGGGATGGCCGGCCCCCGATTATGGCGAGGGCCGCAGGGGACGTGAATTATGTTCAAGGTATCGACACCATTCGCTCAGACTATGGCATGGCACCTTGTGATTCGATTCACCCCAAGAGATCAAGGCCTCGCCAGGGACGCGCTTGCCAGCGTCGCGCCAATAAAAAGGCCGCCCGCAGGCGGCCTCGTCGAACCGGATAGGCCTTACTTCACCCGCGCCAGAGCCGTGTTGACCCGCAGGTTGGTGGCATCCAGCCCTGGGTTCTGACCGTGGAAGTCGAACGCCAGGTCCACCCCCTTGCGGAACAACAGGCAGTGGGTGGAGCCGCCGAAGTGGAACATGCCGAGCTGATCCCCCTTCTTCACCCTGTCCCCCGCCTTCACCGTGATGTCGCAGCTCGACACCTCCGCCATGCCCACGGGCACCACGCACATCAGGCCTATCTTGGGGTTGTCCGCCTCGATGAAGATCAGCGCCCGGGTCGCCACCGAGGTGAGGAAGGGCTGGGAGTTGTTGGGTGCGCTGGGGTCGGCGCCGTCGGCATCGAGGAAGCCCTCGTACTGGTTTTCCAGATAGTAGGTGCCGTTGACCACCTTCACCTTGCGGATGGTGCCGCTCACCGGGCTGTGCCAGCGGTGGTAGCTCAGGGCGCTGAGGAAGGCCTGATAGACGGTGCCCCCCTCGAACTGGGCGCTGGTCTCGTCAAAATCGAGCATGTTGTCCAATGAATAGGGCTGGCCCTTGAGCCAGAAGCGATCGCTGCGGCTCACCCCCGTCTTGACCTGCAAGGGTGCCGACTCACAGGCGCTGACGATGACGCCGTCATCCCCCTGCGCCGAGACGGGCCGCACGCCGGGGCGGAAGGTGCGGGTGAAGAAGTCATCCCAGCAGCCAAAGCCATAGTGGGCGTCCGCCGGATCGCACTGGAAGATTTGCGCGAAGCTGGCCGGCGTCGGGTTGCTGCCCTCCCCCAGGGCGCCGCGGGCTACCTGCACCATCTCGGCCTGGGCGACGTCGCCGAGCCAGGGCACGATCAGGGTCTCCCGATCCAGCCGGCTGACCGGCTCGGTCAGCACGTAACGCGACGCCTGGCTTTGCAGGAACAGCGCCCAGTAGCCGAGGATCTTCTTGAACTGCTGGTTGATCAGGGCGTTGGCGAAGAACAGGTAACCGGAGCGGGTCGCCATGGGCCAGTCCAGCAGGGCGTTGATGGGAAAGCCGATGAGGCCGGAGGGAGAGTGGCTCTGCACGTCCTGATAGGCCTCGGGGGCCGTGGTCATGATGCCGTTGAGCAGGACCAGAAACTCGTCGAAGCTCTTCACCTCGACCTGGCCGAGGGGGGTCAGGTGCTCGTGGCGCCAGGCCTCCTTGAACATGGCATCGGCCTGGGCGTGCAACAGGGGATCCGATCTCACCAGATCCTGCAACTGGGCGATGGGCGGCACCAGGGGGCGTGGCTGCTGGGCCACGTATTTGTGCAACCGCACGACCCAGCGCTCGATGTGGGCCTGATCCTGCGGCACCCAGCCACCGGGGCGGGACTTGTTCAATCGGGTTTCAACGGCCTTGTTCATCACTCATCTCCTCGCTCTCGCTTCGCGCTCCCCGTTGCCGGTCGGAACGCCCGGTTGCTTGTGCGCCCACGTGAGGCGCAGCTCATGTGGTGTAGCACAGGGCGCCGGGCAGCACGATTGCCAGAAACGACAGGGCAGAAAGCGGCAAGAGCGGCTAGCGAAGCGCAACCGGGCCAAGCCGTTGAGGCTCAAGGGATAAGACGGGAATACAGATCCAAAGGGACACTCGGCGGCAACGGCCGGGCCGAGGAAGGCAGAAAAACGCGGATGACAGAAATGCGAAAGGCCAGCTCAATGAGCTGGCCTTTCTGAAAAATGGCAGGGGCGGCAGGACTCGAACCCGCAACCATCGGTTTTGGAGACCGCTGTTCTACCAATTGGAACTACGCCCCTGCAACAAACGAGGCGAATTATACAAAGCCGGGATCAAAGGTAAAGGCTTTTTTCGCACTTTCGATGCGATTGCACAAATGACGAGCAAATCCGTTCAATTCTGGCAACCGCAGGGGGTAACCTGCTGTATTTTCAGCCTTGTTTGGGTAGGAAACGGCCCGGAATGGGGGTAGGGTGGTAACAGGCCAGCGTGACGCAAGAGGAGGCTGCTCATGCTCAATTACCGGTTGCTTCAACAACTTGCACCGCTCAACTTCAGGGATGAGAGCAAAACCGAGTCCCTGCCAGACTACCTCGATCGGGTCGCCCCCCTGGTGCCCTTCATCCCCCAGAACGTGCTGAGTCAGTGGATTTATCGCCATTGGCGCGGTTTTGAGTCCAACTGGAGCTTTATCGATCTCGCCAGTCATCAGTTCGAGCGCGAGGAGTGGCCCACGACGCGGGTCCTGACCGAGATAGACTCCCGCCATATGGAGGTGATCGAGCGCTGGGGCGAGATGCTGCGCCACAATCGCTACGTGCGCCGCTCCTGGCTCGGGGAGAAGATGCTGACCCTGGGCACCTGGTCCGAGCCCATCATAGTGCTGGCCCCAGGCCCAGGTGACTGCTACCCGGACGGCCAACCCCTGCCCCGCCCCTATTGTCTGCTGGAGGGACACCACAGGCTCGGTTATCTGCGCAGCATGGCCGAAGATGGGCTGGCGCTGCAGGAAAGGCACCAGCTGTGGGTTTGCCGTCCCGTTCGCGACAGTTAAACGTTTTTCCTGTCAAAAAGTGTCTGAAAAATAAATTTTTGACAATTCAAAAAGCGACTCTATAATCGTTGCGGTTTTGAAAAAGGTCAGGACAGGACGATGCAGTTTTTGATGAAAAAAACAGCCTTGCAGACGGGTGGAACGCACCAGAGCGGCCCCGTTGTTTCCGGTTCCCGACCCACAGATCCCCAATTGTTTTTAAAAAGAGCCCCTGTTTCAGGGGCTTTTTTTTGTGCCCGAAAAACCTTCATTGATGCCAAAGGGAATGCAGACGATGACCAATCCACTCTATAAAAAACACGTCATCTCCATCTCGGATCTGACCCGGTCCGACATGGAACTGGTGGTCGCCACCGCACAGCGGTTGAAGGCCGAACCCGATACTCACCTGCTGAAGGACAAGCTGGTCGCCAGCTGCTTCTTCGAGGCCTCTACCCGCACCCGCCTCTCGTTCGAGACCGCGGTACAGCGCCTTGGCGGCAACATCATCGGCTTCGCCGACGGCGGCAACACCAGCGCCAAGAAGGGGGAGACCCTGGCGGACTCCATCAAGATCATCGGCTCCTACAGCGATGCGGTGGTGATGCGCCACCCGAAGGAAGGGGCTGCCCGCCTCGCCTCCGAGTTCTCCCGGGTACCTGTCATCAACGGCGGTGACGGCTCCAACCAGCATCCTACCCAGACCCTGCTGGACCTCTTCTCCATCCACGAGACCCAGGGCAAGCTGGACGGCCTCAACGTCGCCTTCGTCGGCGACCTGAAATACGGCCGCACAGTGCACTCCCTGGCCCAGGCCCTGAGCCTGTTCAACTGCCGCTTCTTCTTCATCTCCCCCGAGGCGCTGGCGATGCCGGACTACCTGTGCGAGGAGCTGGAAGAGAAGGGCATCCGCTTCAGCGTGCACGAGACCATGGAAGAGGTGATGCCGGAACTCGACGTGCTCTACATGACCCGGGTGCAGAAAGAGCGCTTCGACGAGACCGAATACAAGCACATGGCCGCCAAATTCGTGCTGGAGGTCGCCACTCTGGCCGGCGCCAAGCCGACCATGAAGATCCTGCACCCCCTGCCCCGGGTCGACGAGATCGAGGTAGCGGTCGACAAGACCCCCCACGCCTACTACTTCCAGCAGGCGGAAAACGGGGTCTATGCACGCCAGGCACTGCTGGCACTGGTACTGAACGAAACTGTCTGAGCCGAGGGGAACACATCATGTCCGAGAAGAATCAACTGCAAGTCGAAGCCATCCGTCACGGCTCCGTCATCGACCACGTCCCCGCCGGCCAGGGCATCAAGATCCTCAAGCTGTTCCAGCTGATCGAGACCCAGGAGCGGATCACAGTCGGTTTCAACCTCAAATCCGGCGCGCTCGGCAAGAAGGATCTCATCAAGATCGAGAACACCCAGCTGACCGAGCAGCAGGCGAACCAGCTGGCGCTGTTCGCCCCCAAGGCGACCGTCAACATCATCGAAGACTTCACCGTGGTGAAGAAGCACCAGCTGGAGCTGCCGGAGTTCATCGCCGGGGTGTTCCACTGCCCCAACTCCAACTGCATCTCCCACAACGAGCCGGTGGACAGCTACTTCCGGGTGCGCGAGGTGAAGGGTGTGGTGCGCATGAAGTGCAAATACTGCGAGAAGTCCTTCACCCAGGACATCGTCAGCGAACGTTACTAATAGCCAAGCGGGCCCCGAGGGGCCCATTTTTGACCCCTGTCACATCACTAATTCCCCCTTTGGTTATAATTTGCCATCCCATAACGGCTAGACATCGCTCATTCGCTGCCAATTTCATATCCATCAGTATTTTTTGCTATAAACGGCATGGATGGCAGAGATGGCGTCGCAGCCCCTGGCATCATCAAAGGACACTCCCGTGGTCAAGACCCTCCATCGTCACGCTGAACAAGAGTCCGACCTGGCCCAGCTGGATGCCTGCCGCCAGATCATCGGCCAGCACTGTTACAGCACCCAGGAAGAGATCCGTCGCGAGCTGGCGGAGCGGGGGTTTGCCGACATCAGCCAGTCCACCATCTCCCGCCTGCTGCGCCGCCTCGGCGTGGCCAAGGCCCAGAATGCCAACGGCAAGAAGGTCTACACGCTGGTAGACGATCAGCTGGAACCCGCCGGCAGCACCCGCTCGGTGCACGACATGGTGCGCGCCGTGGTGCACAACCAGCAGATGGTGCTGGTGCACACCACACCGGGCGCCGCTACCGTGGTGGCCCGCCTGCTGGATCGCAACGCCGATCCCGAGATCCTGGGCGCCGTGGCCGGCAACGATGTGGTGCTGGTTGCCCCCCGCCACATCAGCCGCACCCGCCTGGCCCACGCCGCCGTGGTGCGCACCCTGGCCCAGGCGCGTTAAGTCTTTCCCCCCGAATGCGAATACAAGAGGCGACCCCGGGGTCGCCTTTTTTATATCCGCTGTATTCACGTCTTTCTCTTGCCGTCTTTCTCTTGCCGTCTTTCTACCGCTGTAGCGGGCCCCGTGGCACGAGTGCCCGTCCCCTGGCTGGGCATGACCTTCGCCCCCAAGTGCAATAAAAAACGGGAGCCAGCGGCTCCCGTTTGGTGTCGATATGGGGTGCTTGCTTAGGAGAGCAGAGCCCCCAGGCTCAGGCAGACCACGATCAGCACGGTCAGGATACCGAGCAGCGGGGCTACCCACTTCAGCCAGCGCACATAAGGCACCTTGGCAATGGCCAGGCCACCCATGACCACGGCGGAGGTCGGGGTCACCAGGTTCACCAGGCCGGAGGCGGACTGGTAAGCGGTGACTACCAGCTCGCGACCCACGTTGGCGAAGTCGGCCAGCGGCGCCATGATCGGCATGGTCAGCACCGCCAGACCGGAGGAGGACGGCACCAGGAAGGAGAGCACCACTTCCAGCACGAACATCACGTTGATGAACACCACTGTGGAGAGGCCGGTGACGATCCCTTCCGCACTGTGCAAGATGGTGTGGGTGATCATGCCGTTGTCCATCACCACCACGATACCGCGGGCGATACCTATGATGAGGGCCACGCCGAGCAGGTCACGGGCACCGTCGATGAAGTTGGAGGTCAGCTCCTCCTCGCTCATGCGGGAGATGAGGCCCACTATGATGGCGGCGGCCAGGAAGACACCGGAGATCTGTGCCATCCACCAGCCGAGCACGGCCACACCGTAGATCATCACGGCGAAGGCGGCGACGAAGATACCCAGCACGATTTTACGGGTCAGGGTGAACTCCAGCATCTCGTCACTCTTGTTGCCGAGGAAGTGGGCACGGTTCTCATCCCACTTGTCGGCCACCAGGGACTTGCTTGGATCGTTGCGCACCATCTTGGCGTAACGCATCACGTAGGCCACACACAGCAACCAGCCGGCCACCAGCATGGCGACACGCAGCCAGATACCGTCGGTGAAGGAGATGCCGGCGGCGTTGGCGGCAATCACGGTCGCAAACGGGTTGATGGTGGAGCCCAGGGTACCGATACCGGCGCCGAGCAAGACGGTTGCGGCAGCCACGACAGGGTCGAAGCGGGCGGCCATCATCACGGGTACCAGCAGGGTGTAGAACGGCAGGGACTCTTCCGCCATGCCGTAGATGGTGCCGCCCGCGGCGAACAGCGCCATCAGGATCGGGATCATCCACTCCTCGCGGCCACGCAGACGATCGGTGACGCGCTCGATACCGGCATCGATGGCGCCTGTCTTGGTCACTATGCCAAGGAAGCCGCCGATGATCAGGATGAAGAGGGAGACGTCGATGGCGCCAGCCTCATAGGTGTCGTGGTTGTAGAGGCCATCGATGGGTGCCAGCAGCACGTCGACTATCCCCTGGGGATTGCCATCCACCAGCTTGTAAGTACCAGCCACCGGCACTTCTTTGCCGAGGGCCTCGTTCATTACCATGTCGTATTTGCCGGCCGGCACTATCCAGCTCAGGGCGGCCACCAGGGCGATCAGCACAAACAAAATCGTGTAGGCTGACGGGAACTTGAATTTGGTCATGGTCCAGCTTCCTTCTGTGGTGCGGTATCCATGTATCTGCGGGTTGTAGGGTTAGAGGTATTATGCCGCTGTCACATGGTCGAAAAGCCGGGGGTCACCCCCCGGCACCACTACTGCGACCTTAGTCGCCCAGCGTAGCAACCATCACTGCCTTGATGGTGTGCATCCGGTTCTCGGCCTCGTCGAATACTATGCTGTGCTCGGATTCGAACACGTCCTCGGTCACTTCCAGACCCTTCATGCCGTACTTGTCAGCCACTTCCTTGCCCATGGTGGTCTCATCGTTGTGGAACGCCGGCAGGCAGTGCATGAATTTCACATCCGGGTTCTTGGTGGCGTTGATGACGTCCATGTTGACCTGATAGGGGGTCATCAGTTTGACGCGCTGATCCCAGGCTTCTTTCGCTTCCCCCATGGAGACCCAGACGTCGGTGTAGAGGAAGTCGGCACCCAGCACGCCTTCTTTCACGTCTTCGGTCAGGTGGATGCGAGCGCCGGTCTCTTCGGCGATCTGGCGGCACTGGGCAACCAGCTCTTCTTCCGGCCAGAAGGCCTTGGGTGCAACCAGACGGATGTCCATGCCCATCTTGGCGGCACCGACCATCAGGGAGTTGCCCATGTTGTTGCGAGCATCCCCCAGGTAGGCGAACTTGATCTGATCCAGACGCTTGCCCTTGCCGTGCTCCAGCATGGTCATGAAGTCGGCCAGGATCTGGGTCGGGTGGAATTCGTTGGTCAGGCCGTTCCAGACCGGCACACCGGCGTAGGCACCCAGCTCTTCGACGATCTCCTGGCCGTAGCCACGGTATTCGATACCGTCATACATGCGGCCCAGTACACGGGCGGTGTCCTTCATGGACTCCTTGTGACCAATCTGGGAACCGCTTGGGCCGAGGTAGGAGACCTGGGCGCCCTGGTCGAAGGCCGCGACTTCAAACGCGCAACGGGTGCGGGTGGAGGTCTTCTCGAAGATCAGGGCGATGTTCTTGCCGGTCAGGTGCTTGCGCTCATAGCCACCGTATTTGGCCTTCTTCAGGTCGATGGCCAGATCGATCATGTATTGGATTTCGCGCGGGGTGAAGTCCAGCAGTTTCAGGAAGTTACGGTTACGCAGATTAAAAGCCATGATGAGTTCTCTCTATATTTGTTCAGACCAATTTGGGCAGTGTTATTGACTACGCAGTACACAGTTCAAAGTTGTTCAGACCGCTAGCTAACTAGGCATTCACGGTATTGGTGGCAACGATATTGGTGCCGGCTTCGCCTCTGAGGATGGCCAGACCATCTTCCAGGGAACCGATGCCGACCATGCCGCCGGTCGCCTTGACGAATTCGCAGGACGCTTCGACCTTGGGCCCCATGGAGCCGGCATCGAACTGAACGCCAGCCAGCTCGTCCGGGCTGGTGATGCGCAGAGGACGCTGGGTCGGTTTGCCCCAATCCAGGTAGACGGCATCGGCGTCGGTCAGGATCAGCAGGGCGTCGGCCTTGATCTGCTTGGCCAGGTAGGCGGCAGACATGTCCTTGTCGATGACGGCTTCGATGCCGGTCAGGCACTGGCCATCCCAGGTCACCGGAATGCCACCACCACCGGTACAGATGATGAGGTGACCCTGGGCGATCAGGGTTTCGATGGCGTCGCCTTCGACGATGCGCTGGGGCAGCGGGGACGGCACCACTCGGCGGAAGAACTTGCCGTCAGCCTTGACGCTCCACTGCTTCTCGGCAGCCAGGGCGCGGGCTTCCGCTTCTTCGTAGACGGGACCGATGAACTTGGTCGGATTGGCGAAGGCGGGATCCTTGGGATCGACCTGGACCTGGGTCAGCAACGCGGTGACGTTGCGGCTCGGCATCAGGTTCTTCAGCTCCTGGATCAGCATGTAGCCGATCATGCCCTGGGACTCGGCGCCCAGCACATCCAGGGGATAGGGTGCGACCTTGGTGTAGGCGCTGTTCTGCAGGGCCAGCAGGCCGACTTGCGGGCCGTTGCCGTGCACCAGTACCACGTTGTAATCCTCGGCGATGCGGGCGATGGTCTTGGCGGCGGTGGCGATGTTCTTGCGCTGGATGTCAGCTTCAAGCGGCTCGCCGCGACGGAGCAGGGCATTGCCCCCCAGGGCGACGACGACAGTTGGTTTTTTCATAGCATTGATCTCGAGTGTGAGTCTGTGTGGCGCCAGCCTCCGCCGGCGCCACGCCGTCTTGTTAGATGCCGTCACGTTCCATCGGGCAGCTCATGCAGCGGGCGCCGCCGCGACCACGTCCCAGCTCTTCACCCGGGATGGGCAGCACTGTGATGCCAGCCTTGTCGTATTTCTCGTTGGTGTAGGTGTTGCGCTCGTAGCCCACGACCACCCCTGGACGCACGGTCAGCACGTTGTTGGCGTCGTTCCACTGCTCACGCTCGGCCTCGAAGGTGTCGCCGCCAGTGGTGATGAGTTTCAGCTGATCCACACCCAGCGCCTTCTCGATGGCGGTCACGAAGTAGCCTTCTTCCTTGATGTTCATGCCGGTGGCACCGCCCGGGGTCAGGCTCCAGCAGTTCACATCCTTGCGGATGACTTCCGGATAGACGGAGAAGGTGTCTATGTCCATGTGGGTCATGACGGTATCCAGGTGCATGCAGCTGCGGTGTTTCGGCAGTTGCATGGCGATGACCTGCTTGGCCTGGCCGTGTTTGAACAGACCGCGCGCCAGGTGCTCGACACCTTGTGGCGTGGTGCGCTCGGACATGCCGATGAGCACGGCGCCGCGGCCGATGACCAGGACGTCACCCCCTTCGATGGTGGAGTTGTCGTAGTCACGCTCTTCGTCACCGAAGTACTTGATGAAGTCCTGACCGGCAAACTGCGGGTGCCAGCGGTAGATGGCCTTCACATGGTTGGTTTCACGGCGACGGGCGGCCTTGGCCATGGGGTTGATGGAGACGCCACCATAGACCCAGCAGGAGGTGTCACGGGTAAAGAGGTGGTTGGGCAGCGGCTCGATGATGAAATCGGTCAGTGCATGCATGCCCACTACCATGTTGACGCCGCTGTAGGGCATCTCGGAGTAGGTCAGGCCGCCGGAGAGGATGCGAGCCAGCTCGCGGTGCGGCATGTCAGCCAGGAAGCAGCGCACGTCATTGGCCAGTGCGGTGCCGAGGCGATAATCGGAGACCTGGTTTTGCAGCAGCCAGGCTTTGGCTTCCGGTACGTCCAGGGTTTCGGCCAGCAGATTGGTCAGCAGGAAGACTTCGACATTCTGATCGCGCAGCACTTGAGCGAATTTGTCATGCTCCTGGCCGGCACGTTCAACGGACAGGACGTCATCAAACAGCAGATCCTGACAGTTGGAAGGGGTCAGACGCTTCAGACTGAGGTTGGGGCGGTGCAACATGACACGGCGCAATTGGCCAACTTCAGAACCTACATAAAATTTGCTCATGATTATATTCCGTCTTGCAGTGGTCCCTGCGAGTGATTGAATAGATTCCTTCTATTCATGCTCGTGGCGAAGGCGGGATATTCTTTATGTAGGGTACTCGGCTTGTGTTCTATCCTGCCCTTGCCTTTCGTGACAGAGGTTAGGTCTACCAATCAAAGCAAACTTAGACATTGATCACATTCACTCAGAACTGAATAAATTCAGGAGTTAATTTTTGATGGAGTTTACATAAATGACATTTCGCCATTCATTAGCGCCGCATCAATAATCAAAAAATGGCGAATTTATTTCAATTTGAGAGCGATTTCATTCACGAAAAATATCTACAAAGGGATAATACAAAAACATCATTTTCAATTAAATCATATAGATAAAAACAAATTTCAAATGAATTGAATTTTATATGCAAGGGAGTGAATTTATCTCCGATAGAGTCTTGGTTGATGGCCACATAAATAGTCATAATCGCCGGACTGGCTGAATAATCCATCTTTTGTCCCAGATCATGGCATTGACGCCAACCCGCGTTGGCAGGCCCTTGATTGACGGTACTCGGCGCATCTCATTTATATGGATATGCATTCTGAACGCATCCTGGCAGGGATTTTTTCAAGCGGGCGATCACATCCTCTTTTTAAACTTTTTTCATTAGTTGAATTTATTTCACTTCCTTGCGTAGCCCCATGACTCGGCTTAACTCAAAAAGTGATCAGTATCACACCGAGTCCTGTCACCAAGGAGATACCCATGAAGATCAAATCGCTGTTTCTGCTCATCGCCCTGGTCCTACCCGCCACCCCCACCCTGGTCAGCGCCCAGGGAGCCCCTGCCATGCCTCTGGTGGTGTGTCATGTTGGCCAGGCGCCCCAGATGCTGGTGCCCGAATATGTGTGTCGGTGGCATGGCGGCAGCCAGCACTACTGAAACCAAAGCTCAAGGGGAGGCCGCCTCCTCTTGGCTTATCCTTCCCTCCGCTTGTCACCGTTAGACGACCGCATATCTCCCAACCCGGCCCGCTTCATGCCGCAAAGCGCCAGAATTTATCCATGCCCTCTGCTGATGGCACCGCCTATCGATCTGAGCCTCCCTGTTGGGGGTGGTCTCTATGTCGTTCGTGACACCCTGGCCCAACCCCTGTGGCAACGTCCTGACGGGGGATTCGACCCATTTGTCGATCCCAGGATCCGCGTACGACACCTGCCTTTGTTACATTCCTGAACCCCAGTTAAACGGTGTGTGAGACATTCGCCATAGTCTGCGTAAGCAAAGCGCCTTTAAAGCTCTCGCCATAGTCGGAAGATAGGATCAAAAAAACCGCAGATTAAAAATACAATGCAATGATTTATAACGATAAATACCCATTACCGTTTCCTTGGAAACGAGTTGCGTAAAAACGTTTTTCAAGGTGCCGTTGTCGTCCTGCGCGAAATCCTTATAGTTACTCCTGCACGGACGCAATGAAGTCGGTCAGGAAGACTGGCTGCCAGGGTTGGGCAAATGGACTCACCACAGGATGTGGTAAAGGACACCTCCCAGGACGGAGAAAGTGCGACGGGAATGGATGACTCGTCAGGCCATGATGGCTAAAGGACACCCCAAAGGATTGGGAAGGGGAAACCTAAAGGAAGAGGTATAGTCAGGGATTGCAGGGAGCAACTTCGTTCAAGGACATGAGCGATAAGACTATCGGGGGCGACGCAAGTCGCCCCCATCTTTTTGCCTGCTTTTTGGCTTTTGCATTGGCTTCTCCAGCGTTCTGGCCGGAGTCGCTCCGGCCAGCCGATGTTTCCCTTCACCGATGACGTCTCACTGCAAACGGTCATTGCAGACGCTCATTGCAAACGAAAGTGCCCCACTATCTCCCTCAGCCTGTCATAGGTGTGCTGCATGGAGGTCGAACTCTCCACCGTCCGCTCGCCGTTGCCCTTGAGCTGAGTGATCACCTCGGCAATCGCGCTCATGTTGCGGTTGATCTCCTCGGCCACTGCACTCTGCTCTTCCGCTGCCGTGGCGATGTGGCTGATGAGATCGTTGATCTCCACCACCTCCCCCGCCATCAGATCCAGCGACGCATTCACCTTGTTGGTATTCTGCGCCGCATCCTGGCAACTCTGGCGCGTGTTGCCCATGGCCGCGACCACCGTCTGGGTGCCCCGTTGCAGCCGGGTCAGCATGGTCTGGATCTCGGCCGTGCTCTGCTGGGTACGCCCGGCGAGGGATCGCACCTCGTCGGCCACCACGGCAAAACCACGGCCCTGCTCGCCGGCCCTGGCTGCCTCGATCGCCGCGTTGAGGGCCAGCAGATTGGTCTGCTCGGCGATGCTGCCGATGACCCCGAGGATGGAGCCTATCTGCTGCACATCCTGCTGCATGGCTGCGATGGAGTTGGCTGTAGTTTCCACCTCGGCCACCAGCGCGGTCACGCTGGCCATGGCCTGATCGACCACCTGCCGCGACTGGCTGGCGAGCTGCTGGCTCTGACCGGCCAGCTCGGCCGTGCTGGCCGCGCTCTCCGACACAGAGACGGCGGTGCGGCTCATCTCGTTGATGGCGGTAACCACCTGCTCCGTCTCCCGCACATGCTCGGCCAACAGACCCTGGGCCGAGCCCGTCTGTCTGGCCAGCCCGGTGATGCCCTCGTTGAGCTGGCCGCTGGCCTTGCTCACCTCCCCCATCATCTCCTGTAGCCGCTCGATGAAGCGGTTGATGCCACTCGAGATCTGGCCGAGATCGTCCTTGCTGGTGACGGTCAGGCGGCGGGTCAGATCGCCGCTGCCCTGTGACAGCTCCTGCACCAGATCCCGCAGGGAGAGGATGGGGCGGTAGGCCAGATTGAGGGCCACCATGGAGATCAGCAGCACCAGGGCCGCCACTCCGAGCAGGGCCAGGGTGATCTTGCCGTTGAGTGCCTGGGTCATGGCCCGGATATAGTCGAGATCCACGTAACCGGTCAGGGTCCACTGGCTACCTCGGATATCCAGCTGATTGGGCCTCGCCTCGCTCTCCCCCTGCGGCTTGCTGCTGTAGAGCACCTTGCCCTTGCTGTCGCTCAGGGAGAAGTAGCGCCCCTCTCCGCTCACCCGCTCAAGCAACTGCTTGAATTCGCTCATGTCGAGGTAGTAGAGATAGGCGGAATCGGCACCGCGCGGCACCAGAATGGAGATGACGGGCTTGCCGTCCTGTTGCTCCAGCGAGCCGACGGTGATCTGGTTGTTGGCGGCGGGAATCAGCTTGCGCAGGGCCTCGACCCTGGCGGCATCGTCGATGACCCCGTTCACGTCGAACGCCATGTCGCCGATCACCTTGACGATGTTGTGAAAGCCGGTCTCCTGCAGCGCCTTCTTGACGCTGGTGACCCCCAGGTTGAGGTTGGCGGCCAGCAGCACCTTCTGGTTGATGTCCCCCGCCAGCTTCTCCTTGACCAGGGTGATCTGCTCGTTGATGTTCTGGGTGGCCTGAGTGCGGATGTAGCCGCTGATGAAGTGATTGACGCTGAGCCAGGCGGTGCCGATGGTAACCAGGATGGCGAGCAGCAGGAGGACATTGATCTTGACTTTAAATGGCATGGAATGGGTCCCTCCAAAGAAAGAGGGCCGGAATTGCTCCAGCCCTCTCTGGCAACGCTTATTTCTTCTTGGCGTACTTCATGGAGTCCAGTGCGACCGCCAGAATGATGATGCCGCCCTTGATGATGAACTGCCAGTAGGGGCTGACGCCGATGTAGGTCAGGCCGTAGTTGATCAGGGTGAAGATGAGCACACCCGTGATGACCCCGGCGACTGTCCCCACACCACCGGCGAAGGAGACACCGCCCACCACGCAGGCCGCAATGGCATCGAGCTCATACATGAAGCCCAGGTTGTTGGTGGCGCTGCCGACCCGACCCGCTTCCAACATGCCGCCGAAGGCGTAGAAGACACCGGCGAGGGCATAGATGATCACCAGGTTGACGGCCACGTTGACGCCGGACACCTTGGCGGCTTCCGGGTTGCCACCGATGGCGAAGATGTTCTTGCCAAAGCGGGTCTTGTTCCACAGCACCCAGACGAACACGCTAGCAATGGCCGCATAGAAGGTCAGATACGATAGTTTAAAGCCCCCTATCCGGATAAACCCCTGCGCGAAGCTGGAGAAACGGGGATCGAAACCGGCCACCGGGGAGGCGCCCACGGAGTCGAAGTACAGCGAGTTGATGCCGTAGACGATGATCATGGTGCCCAGGGTGGTGATGAAGGGGGTCACGTTCAGGTAGGCCACGATCAGACCGTTGACCAGACCTATCAGGGCACCCACGGCGCAGACCAGCAGGATCACCACTGGAATCGGCACCTCACCCAGGGTCGGGAACACCTTGTTGACGTTGGTCAGGGCCTGCAGCATGGTGGCCGCGATCAGCGCCGCCAGACCGACCTGGCGACCGGCCGACAGGTCGGTGCCCTGGGTGATGATGATGCCCGCCACCCCGAGGGCGATGATGACCCGCACCGAGGACTGGGTCAGGATGTTGCTGAAGTTGGTGAGGCTCAGGAAGGAGGGTTCCTTGATCACTATGACCATGAGCAACACCAGCAACACCACATAGATGCCGTTCTCTTTGAGCGCCCGCATCAGATTGAAATTTTTAGCCGACTCCATAAATGTCTTCCTGTCTTATAGGTACAGAGATGCCAGGCGCAGGATCTCGCTCTGGTCAGTTTCTTTGGTGTTGACGATCCCCGCGACCCGGCCATTGCTCATGACCATGATGCGATCCGTGATCCCCAGCAGTTCCGGCATCTCGGACGAGATGATGACGATCCCCTTGTCTTTCTTCGCCAGCTCCAGAATGAGCTGATAGATCTCAAACTTGGCCCCCACGTCGATGCCGCGGGTCGGTTCGTCCAGCATCAGGATCTCGGGCTGGGTCAGCAGCCAGCGGCCTATGATGACCTTCTGCTGGTTGCCGCCGGACAGGGAGCCGATCTGTGTCTGTTGGGTCGGGGTCTTGACCCGCATGGAGTCGATGACCCACTGGGTATCGCTCTTCATCTTGTTGTCGCTGAGCAGCCCCATGGAGCTCTTGTAGCTGTCCATGTTGGCGATCAGGGAGTTGAAGGCGATGTCGAGACGGGAGTAGATGCCGGTGGAGCGACGCTCCTCGGTCACCAGGGCGAAACCGTTCTGGATCGCCTCGTGGGCGTTGTGGTTCGCCACCGCCTTGCCGTGCAGCTTGATGGTGCCGCCGCTGCGATCGCGGATGCCGAACAGGGTCTCGACGATGTCGGTACGCTTGGCCCCTACCAGCCCGGCGATGCCGAGGATCTCCCCCTTGTGCAGGTCGAAGGTGACGTCCTGGATGGAGGGCTGGTTCTTGGCCGTCAGGTGCTCGACCTCGAGGATCACCTCTTTGGGCTGGTTGGTTTTCTCCGGGAAGCGCTGGGTCAGCTCACGACCGACCATCATGCCGATGATCTGATCCATGGTCATGCCCTTGAGCGGCTGGGTCGCCACCCACTGCCCATCCCGCAATATGGTGATCTCGTCGCACAGCTGGAAGATCTCTTCCATCTTGTGGGAGATGTAGACGATGCCGCAGCCCTTCTCTTTCAGCTTGTTGATGATCTTGAAGAGGTGATTGACCTCCTTCTCGGTCAGGGACGAGGTGGGCTCATCCATGATGACGATCTTGGCGTCATAGGAGAACGCCTTGGCGATCTCGATCATCTGCATCTGGGAGACGGAGAGGGTAGCGACCTTGACCCGCGGGTCTATGTCGATGTCCAGCTCGTCGAAGATGTGTTTGGTGTCTTCATACATCTTGCCGTGGTCGACGAACCAGCCCTTGGTGGGATAGCGGCCGAGCCACATGTTGTCCATCACGGTGCGTTGCAGTACCAGGTTCAACTCCTGGTGCACCATGGAGACGCCATTTTCCAGGGCTTCCTTGGAAGAGGTGAAGTTGATCTCCTCCCCCTTGAAGAAGATCTTGCCCTGATCCTTTTCATAGATGCCGAACAAGCATTTGAGCAGCGTGGACTTCCCTGCGCCATTCTCGCCCATCAACGCATGCACAGAATGAGGACGGACCCGTAAATTGACATTATCGAGTGCCTTGACGCCAGGAAAGCTCTTACTGACGTCAATCATCTCCAACAGCCATTCTGATTGTTGCCGTGTTGTCATATCAGCCATCACATCGGGTTGAAACAGAGGGCAAGGGGGTCACCCTTGCCCAGGGGGAGGGATTATTCGAACTGGGACAGGTTGTCTTTATCTACGCCCACGTAGGCGACGCGCACGACCTTGTTGTCGATCTTCCAGTTGGTGCCTTCACCGGCCGGCTTGCCTTCCGCCAGGTTCTTGGTCAGCTCGAAGGTCGCCTTGGCCTGGTTGGCCGCATCGTTCAGCACTGTACCTGCCATGGCACCGCTCTTGACCATGGCCAGGGCTTCCGGCAGCGCATCGACGCCGAATACCGGGATGGCGGTCTTGCCTTGGGCCTTCAGGGATTCAACAGCGCCCATCGCCATGCCGTCGTTGTTGGCGATGACCACTTCGATCTTGTTGGCGTTCGGACCGGAGATCCAGGCGTCCATCTTGTCCTTGGCCATGGCGGTATCCCACATACCGGTATCCATGTGCAGCTGCTGGGTCTTGAGGCCGCCGTCGTTCAGAGTCTTGACCACATAGGTGGTACGGGCCTCGGCATCCGGGTGGCCCGGCTCGCCCTTGAGCAGCACGAACTGGATGACGCCATCCTTGTTCAGATCCCACTCAGGGTGCGCTTTCCAGTGCTTGGCGATCAGCTGGCCCTGGATGATGCCTGACTCCTTGGAGTCGGTACCCACGTAGTAGGCCTTGTCATAGCTGGCCAGATCCGCCGCGCTCGGTTCCTTGTTGTAGAACACCACGGGGATCTCGTCGGCACGGGCCTTCTCGATCACGACAGGGGCCGCCGCCGGGTCAACCAGGTTGATGGCCAGCGCCTTCACACCCTTGGCCAGCAACACGTCGACCTGGTCGTTCTGCTTGGACTGGTCATTCTGGGAGTCGTTCATCAGCAGCTCGACACCCGGGTTCGCCGCCGCTTCCTTCTCGATGGCCTTGCGCACTACCGCCATGAAGTTGTCGTCATATTTGTAGACGGTGACCCCGATGCGGGTGTCGGCTTGGGCTTGGGCTCCCGCCATCAGTCCCATCAGCAGGGTGGCGACTGTCGTGAGTTTTTTCATTGTTATGCTCCGATCTCTGTATCTGTTTTTGTAGGGAATGCTGTACACCATGTGAACTGGCGCCAGCCTAATGTAATCAGTTTGTTGTCTCATGATCTGTGATCCTGACAACAAAATGAAAACGTTTACACTCTGTTACACAACTACAAACTTGTTATAAATTAAATGCTTATAACCAAATTGGACTTTATTGAGACTACTTTGCGCCAGTGACGGGGTCAGATTCAGCGTAGAACACAGTTCCAATAGTAGCTCCCTGGCTGCAACCAATATTCCGGTCGCACGCTCTGGCTCCAGGAGTCATCTCCCCCCACCCCCATATGGAAGCCGTCGAGGCACAGGTGCAGGCCACCCTCGGCCACCAGATCGGTCTGATGGCGCGCCAGGGCGAGCTGCTGCTGGCTGTAGCGACTGACGCTGAAGTGGAACTGACCATCGACGACGAGCGCCCCCAGCCGCAGCTGGCGGGTATCGCAGCGCAGACCGTTGTCGGTCGGGAACACATAAGGGGTGTGCAGGGCGTCGAGCGTCAGCTGCCAGCGGCCGAGGTCGGCGGCGAGCAAGCGGTCCGGGTAGTTCTCATGGGGGCCGCGTCCCAGCCAGCTCACCTCATCCGCCTCGGCCATCACCTCGTCCACCAGCCAGAGCTTGGCGCCGATGCGCGGCAAGGAGGGCATGCCCGGGGCCACTTCCACCTGGATCTCCAGGGACATGGCGCCATCGGCATTGAACCTATGGTGCCAACGGGTCAGCAGCTTGAGCTCCTCACCGACGAAGTAACCGTGTTGCACCAGGGCCGTACCCTGCTCAGGGCTGACGGTCAGTCCCAGACAGCGGTGGTGCAGGTCGCTCAGCCCGGCGGCCTGCCAGCGGGCAATCCAGGCGTTGGGATCCGCGTGATCCGCCTCGCTGGTACCGATATCGTTGTCGAGCGGTGCCCGGTAGAAGTGATCCGAGATGGCGTCTCTCAGTTGTTCCCGGCCCTGTTTGCGCCAGCTACGGATGCGACCACTGATCTTGTCCAGCTCCCACTCACTGCCTGAACCGGCAATAAACCAATGATCCGACTGCTCACTCAAGGTGGCGCAGTCAGATGCCACTGGTAACACCAGGGGTGACGGCAGAATAAACTGCTGACGGGCCACCTCGTGCCCCGCCTCGGACCAGGTCGTGGCATCGGGTTGCACTATGGCCAGGTCCAGCCAGACCAGGGACCCCGCCGCTAGGCCCGGCAGCTGCTCCAACAGGGTCAGGGTCGCGCTGCCCAGGGGTGCCAAGCTGAGTGGGCATTCACCTTCGCTCAGCACCCGGCCATCTTCTTTCAGCTGCCAGCGCAGCCGCGCGTTGTCGGTGTGGCGGAACAGATGATCGCTCGCGATGGTCACCGCCAGGGGGGTCTGGCTCTCGAGGCTCAGCACGAAGGGCTGCTGGGCCCGCCGGGCCTCGGCCAGGGCGGGATGGGCGCTTCTGTCCGGGAACAGCAGGCCGTTGCAGCAGAACTGGCGATCGTTGGGGCTGTCGCCGAAGTCGCCGCCATAGGCCCAGAAGTGGCGGCCATCGTCGGTTGCCTTGTCCAGCCCCTGATCCACCCAATCCCAGACGAAGCCGCCCTGCAGGCGCGGATGCGTGCGAAACGCCTGCCAATACTCGGCATAGCCCCCCAGGCTGTTGCCCATGGCGTGGGCGTATTCGCACAGGATCAGCGGCCGGGTCTCACCCGGCAGGCCGATCCACTTGGCCAGCGCCCACTTGGGCACCGCCGGGAAGGGCTGATCCTGATGGGTGCGGGCGTACATGGGGCAGATGATGTCGGTGGCCGGGGTGTCGGCGCCGCCCCCCTCATACTGTACCGGCCGGCTCGGATCGCTCCCCTTGACCCACTGATACATGGCATCGTGGGCAGGGCCATAACCGGACTCGTTGCCGAGGGACCAGATGATGATGCTGGGATGGTTGAAGTCTCGCGCCACCATGCGGGTGACCCGCTCGAGGAAGGCGCCACTCCAGGCGGGATCCCGCGCCAGCCGCCCCATGGGGGTCATGCCATGGGTCTCCAGGTTCGCCTCGTCCACTACATAGAGGCCGAGCCGATCGCACAGCGCATAGAAATCGGGATGATTGGGGTAGTGGGAGCAGCGCACCGCGTTGAAGTTATTGCGCTTCATCAGCAGCAGATCCTGCTCCATGGCGGCGGGGGTCACCACGTGGCCCAGGGCCGGATCGTGCTCGTGGCGATTGGCGCCGCGGATCAGCAGGGGCTGGCCGTTGACCCGCAGCAGGCCGCCACGGATCTCCACCGCCCGAAAGCCCACGTCATAGGCCTCGCTCTCGATGGGAGCACCCTGCTCGTCCAGCAAGGTCAGGGTCAGCCGGTAGAGGTGCGGGGTCTCGGCGTTCCACTTGTGGGGCGCCGGCACCTCCAGCCAGAGCTCGCTCCTGTCCTCGAAGGCCCCCTTCTCGTCGATGGGCGCCGTGCCTATCAGTTGGCGCTTGCTGACGACCCTGGCATCGCCAAAGTAGAGGTGCGCCTGCACCTCCAGCCCTTCGCCTCCCTTGACCTGCACCTCCAGCTTGAGGCGCGCATCCCGGTAGCAGGCATCCAGCACGGGAGTCAGTCGCACGTCCATCAGATGACGCGCCGGTTTATGCAGCAGGCTGACGGAGCGGAAGATGCCCGCGAGGCGCCACATGTCCTGATCTTCGAGATAAGAGCCATCGGACCAGCGCAGCACCAGGGCCGCCAGCCGGTTGGAGCCAGCCTGCAGGTAGGGAGTCAGATCGAATTCGGCGGGCAGCCGGCTGTCCTGGGAGTAACCGACCCAGCGGCCGTTGCAGAACAGATAGAAGGCGCTGTCCACCCCGTCGAAGATGATGCGGGTCTGGCCGTCGGCCTGCCAGTCGGCGGGCAGTTCAAACTCGCGGGAATAGCAACCCGTGGGGTTCTGCGCCGGCACCCTGGGGGGATCGCAGGGGAAGGGATACTTGATGTTGGTGTAGATGGGCACATCCGTGCCCGGTCTGGTGCCGGGATAGACGGCATCCAGCTGCCAGTTGCCCGGCACCCGGATGGTGCAGGCCCCCGCCAGATCCTGCTCAAGCCAGGCAGACGGCACCTGCTCCGGTGCCTCGAAATAGGAGAATTGCCAGTCGCCATCCAGCAGCAGGCGGGATGACGAGGGGAGCCCGGCCTGCGCATCGGCCTCACTGCGCCAGCTGGAAAGGGGGGTATGGGCGGCCAACCGGTTGACGGATGTAATCGCCTGGGTCTGCCAATCCTGACGGGCCAAGATCTCCCTGAGCATCCTCTCTCTCCCTGCATTGAGTCATGAATATGAAAACGTATGCAGTGTAGGAGAGTTTGCTGCGGGAAACGGCGATCCCGCTCACACAGGTGTAAACGATTACACGCCAAATGTTAAGTAAAACGGGGTAAAAATAATTAAAGATGAGTAAAAGTCAGCCCCTTATCGTCAGGCAGCTCATCATGGGGGAAAGGGGTTCAAAAGGAGGGTAACCGAAGCAGAACAACGTGATTGCCCCTGACCGAAGTGACCGAGTGACGCCGTTCAGCTTGGCACCGGAGCGCGGGCGGCGTCATCCCCAACGCCATCTCTAGTTCAGCCTCATCGGGGCAGGACTGTGTCTCTGTAGCGCCAAGCGGCAGCCGAGCAGGGCGGGATATGAATGTGGCGAGTGTCGGTGCCAGCATTATCGAGGCGGGATCAGCAACGGACCGGCGCTACCGAGTGGCGGCCGATTCCCTGTGCGTAGAGAGCTAGAGATGTGGCACCCATCTGCGCTGGCATAAGGG
Source organism: Aeromonas lusitana (assembly GCF_002812985.1). Lineage (GTDB taxonomy): Bacteria > Pseudomonadota > Gammaproteobacteria > Enterobacterales > Aeromonadaceae > Aeromonas > Aeromonas lusitana. Next base: position 99,339 of record NZ_PGCP01000015.1, on the reverse strand, counting down.
AAACAGGATCAGAGACCGACAGAGCCACCAAGTAACATCCGATTCGTTTTGCGTAGGGATACAACTCTATGCCAGCGCTGGCGTCATGGAGGCCAGGTCTGGGCCTAACCAGTCCCGCTGAGTAGCGACTGATCAGGCCTGGCGCGCAGGCACGGCGCTATGCCCGTGTCGGCGCCAACATTCAGCAGGATCAGAGTCTGACCGGTGCCACCGAGTGACGATTGATAAGGGTCGGGGTATAGACCCGGCTCTGTGTCGCCTCGCTCTCCCCGGCCGCCAGTTGCAGCGCCAGCTTGGCCGCCTGGGCCGCCATCAGCTCGATGGGATAGCGCATGGTAGAGAGCTTGGGCCTCAGGTATCTGGCATAGATGATGTCATCGAAGCCGACCACGGAGACGTCTTCCGGCACCTTGAGGCCGTTGTCCGCCAGCACGGAGATGGCGCCGGCCGCCATGGCATCGTTGTACGCCACCACGGCCGTGATGGGCAGCCCCTTGGCCAGCAGGTTGAGCATGGCACGCTCCCCCCCTTCCTCATTGGGCATGCCGCTCTCCACCAGCTCGGGATCCACGCTGACACCCGCCTCGAACAGGGCATCCTGATAGCCCTGATGGCGCAAGATCGCATCCTCGATGGCGTGATCCGAGCTGACGAAGGCGATGTGGCGGTGGCCCAGCTCCAGCAGATGGCGGGTCGCGGTGGCGGCCCCCTGCCGGTTGTTGAGGGCGATGCAACGTCCCTTCAGGGTCGGAATGTCCCGATTGATCAACACCATGCCGGGTGAGCGCAGGGCATAATCGATCAACTCCTCATCACTCAGCGCCTTGCTGTGCACAACCAGGGCCTCGCAGCGCTTGCCGATCAGCAGCTCTATGGCCTCCCGCTCCTGCTGCGCCCTGTGAAAACCGTTACCCATCAAGAGGTGTAACCCCTGTTCCACCGCCACCGCAGCCACCCCCTTGACCAGGGCGCCGAAGAAGGGGTCGGCCACGTCACCGACCACCACTCCCATGGTGTCACAGGTCTGGCTGACCAGGGCCCGGGCGTTGGCATTGGGGGTATAGCCCAGCTCGGCCATGGCTTTTTGCACAACCTCGCGGGAGGCTGCGCTGGCCTTGGGTGAGTTGTTCATCACCCGTGAAACCGTTGCCACTGACACATTGGCCAAACGGGCGACATCCTTGATGGTACTCATGCTGTTTTCACTTATTTCACTGTGTATTACATCGCCATTATACCGAGCAAGGTCACTGATAACAGGGGAAAAACGGGCAGAGCTCCATTTTTATCCCTCTCATGATGTGTAATCGTTTACACGGATATGTTACCCAGCTCACAGTTTGTGACGCTGCGCCTCGGCTAGACTCCTCTGCAGGCTTTCTGGGATGGAGAACGAGCGTGGAGAAGAGGATGAAGGTACTGGTCACCGGCGGTTGCGGCTACATCGGCAGCCATACCTGCCTGGCCCTGCAGGCCGCAGGCATGGAACCCGTGGTGGTGGACAACCTGTGCAACAGCAAGCGCGGCGTGCTCACGCGCATTGCCGCCATCAGCGGCCGTGAACCCCTGTTCTATCAGGGTGACATCCGTGACGAGGCGCTGCTGGATCGCATCTTCGCCGAGCAGCAGATTGCGGCCGTGATCCACTTCGCCGCCCTCAAGGCGGTCGGCGAGTCCACCCGCATCCCCCTCGCCTACTATCAGAACAACCTGAGCGGCACCCTGGTACTGCTGGAGGCCATGCAGCGCGCGGGTGTGCACAACCTGGTGTTCAGCTCGTCGGCCACCGTCTACGGCGATCCCGCCAGCACCCCGATCCGGGAAGACTTCCCCCGCAGCGCCACCAATCCCTATGGCCGATCCAAGCTGATCATCGAGCAGATCCTCGAGGATCTGCAGGCGGCCGAGCCCCACTGGAGCATGACACTGCTGCGCTACTTCAACCCGGTTGGCGCCCACGAATCCGGCACCCTGGGGGAGGATCCGCAAGGCATACCGAACAACCTGATGCCCTTCCTGACCCAGGTCGCCATCGGCCGCCGCGAACACCTCTCCATCTTTGGAAACGATTACAAAACACCGGATGGCACAGGGGTACGCGACTACATCCATGTGATGGATCTCGCCGAGGGCCACGTCAAGGCGCTGCACCACTGTGCGGGCCGAGGCGGCGTGCACACCTACAACCTGGGCACCGGCCAGGGCCAGAGCGTATTGCAGATGGTCGCAGCCTTCGAGGCGGCATGCGGTCGCCCCCTGCCCTATCGCATCGAACCGAGGCGCCCTGGCGACATCGCCGAGTGCTGGGCCGACCCCGCCAAGGCCGAGCGCGAGCTGGACTGGCGTGCCAGCCGGGATCTCGCAACCATGTGCGCCGACAGCTGGCGGTGGCAGTCCGCCAACCCGAACGGTTACGAGGCCTGATGTCCTTTTTGCGCCCTTCTCCTCTCATGGGAGAAGGGCTAGGAATGAGGGGCATGGTCTCCTCATCCGCAACCCTTTCATTCAGTTTTGAGGAGTGATGATGTTCAACCCAGTTGATCACCCCCACCGCCGTTTCAACCCGCTGACCGGCCAATATGTGCTGGTCTCCCCCCACAGGGCCAAGCGCCCCTGGCAGGGACAGGTCGAGAAGATAAGCCAGGCGCCGAGCCAGGCCCATGATCCGGACTGCTTCCTCTGTGCAGGCAACCGCCGCGTCACCGGCGATCAGAACCCCGACTATCGGGACACCTTCGTCTTCACCAACGACTTCGCCGCCCTGATGCAGGACACCCCGGCCGCCGGCGACGAGCAGGATCCTTTGCTCAAGCTGGAAGCCGCCCGCGGCACCAGCCGGGTCATCTGCTTCTCGCCGGATCACGGCAAGACCCTGCCAGAGCTGCCATTGCCCGCCATCGAGGCGGTGATCCACACCTGGATGAGCCAGGTCGCCGAGCTGTCACAGCACTGGGAATGGGTGCAAGTCTTTGAAAACAAGGGCACCGTCATGGGCTGCTCCAATCCGCACCCCCACGGCCAGCTGTGGGGCAGCGACTTCCTGCCCAACGAAATCGCCCGTGAAGAAGAGCACCAGAATGCCTGGCTGGCCGAGCACGGCAGCCCGCTGCTGCTGGACTATGTGCAGCGGGAGCTGGCGGATCGCAGCCGTATCGTGGTGGAGACAGAGCACTGGCTGGCGGTGGTCCCCTTCTGGGCGGCCTGGCCGTTCGAGACCCTGCTGCTGCCCAAGGCCCATGTGCCCTCCCTGCTGGATCTCACCCCGGCCCAGCAACAGGATCTCGCGGTGGCGCTCAAGGAGCTCACCAGCCGCTACGACAACCTGTTCGAGTGCAGCTTCCCCTACTCCATGGGCTGGCACTTCGCACCGCCGAACTCGGATTGCCCCGAGGCCTGGCAGTTGCACGCCCACTTCTACCCGCCCCTGCTGCGCTCCGCCACAGTGCGCAAGTTTATGGTGGGCTTCGAGATGCTGGCCGAAACCCAGCGCGATCTGACGCCGGAACAGGCGGCGGAACGGCTGCGGGCGCTTTCTCCCATTCACTACAACCAGGCCAAGGGGGAGACGCGATGAGACCCAGTCAATGTGTTCTGACCCCGGAACAGGCCGCGGAACGGCTGCGTACCCTTTCCCCCATTCACTACAACCAGACCAATCAAGCCAATGAGGTAACCCCATGACCCCCAGCCAACGTGTCAGCGCCGTCTATGCCGAGCAGTTTGAGCAGCAACCCGACCTGCTGGTGCGCGCTCCCGGCCGCGTCAACCTCATCGGCGAGCACACCGACTACAACGACGGCTTTGTGCTGCCCTGCGCCATCGACTACGAGACCTGCGTCGCCATCGGTCTGCGCAGCGACAACCTGATGCACGTGGTCGCCGCCGACTATGGCAACCAGCGGGATATCTTCAGCCTCGAGCAACCCATCAGCCATCACCCGGATCAGCGCTGGAGCGACTACATCCGCGGCGTGGTGAAACACCTGCAGGCTCGTGGCTATGCCCTGCGCGGCCTCAACCTGGTGGTCTCCGGCAACGTGCCCCAAGGCACAGGCCTCTCCTCCTCCGCCTCTCTGGAGGTGGCCATAGGCCAAGCCTTCAAGGAGGCACTGGGGCTCAACATCAGCCAGGCCGAGATAGCCCTCAACGGTCAGCAGGCGGAGAACCAGTTCGTCGGCTGCAACTGCGGCATCATGGATCAGATGATCTCCGCCAGCGGCGAGGTGGATCACGCCCTGCTGCTGGACTGCCGCTCCCTGGAAACCCGCCTCATCCCCATGCCGATGGATCTGGCGGTGCTGATCGTCAACTCCAACGTGCGCCGCGGCCTGGTGGACAGCGAATACAACACCCGCCGCCAGCAGTGTGAACACGCCGCTCGCCACTACGGGGTCAAGGCCCTGCGCGACCTGGATCTGGCTGCGCTGGAAGCGGGCAAGGCTGGGCTGGATGAAACCAGCTATCGCCGCGCCCGCCACGTGGTCGGCGAGAACGCCCGCACCCTGGCCGCCGCCGATGCCCTGGCGAGCGGCGATCTGGTGCGCCTCGGCGAGCTGATGGCCGAATCCCATGCCGCCATGCGGGACGACTTTGAGATAACCGTGCCCCCCATCGACGGCCTGGTGGAGATCATCAAGGCGAAGATAGGCACTGAAGGAGGCGTGCGCATGACGGGGGGCGGCTTCGGTGGCTGCATCGTCGCCCTGCTGCGCCCGGAGCAGGTGAACGAGGTGATCACCACGGTCGAGGCCGAGTACCCGGCGCGCTTCGGCCTCAAGGCCGACTGCTATGTCTGCCGTGCCACCGCTGGAGCAGGCAGGCTATGACGCCCTTCGTGCTGGAAAACCAAGAGGGGCTGCGCCTGCGCGGTCTCGACTTCGGTGCCACCCTGACCTCCCTGACCCTGCCGGTCGGGGGGGAGCGGCGAGAAGTGCTGCTCGGCTGCGCCGATGAGGCCTATGCCAGCCAGCAGGTATGGCTGGGGGCGGTGGCGGGGCGTTTCGCCAACCGCATCGGTGGCGCCGAACTGGTGCGAGACGGCCAACGCTGGCCCCTTGATGCCAATCAGCCTCCCCACTGCCTGCACGGCGGGCGGGACGGCTTTCACCGTCGCCGCTGGCAGATAGCAGAGCTGGCGGCAGACAAGGTCAGGCTGACCCTGCTCTCCCCCGCCGGGGATCAGGGCTTCCCCGGCCAGTTGCAAACAAGCCTGGAATACCGGCTGGAGGGGCAGGATCTGGTGGTGGAATTTGAGGCCAGCACGGATGCCCCCACCCCGGTCAGCCTCACCAGCCACGCCTATTTCAATCTGGACGGCGATGGCCCCGAAGGGGACGTGCGCCAACACGCCATCACCCTGCGGGCAGACCAGTTCCTGCCCACGGACGCCAGCGGCCTGCCCCTCGCCATCAGCCCGGTGGAGGGGCCCTTCGATCTGCGCAGCGAGCGCCTCATAGGACAGGCCTGGCTGAGTCACCCCCAGCAGATGCAGGCCAAGGGTTATGACCACGCCTATCTGTTGAAGGAGGCGGCTCGCTTGCGCGGGGCCGGACAGGCCTGGGCGGCGCGGGTGCGCTCCGGCGACCGGCAACTGGCGATGGAGGTCTATACCAACCAGCCGTCCCTGCAGTTCTACAGCGGCAACTGGCTGGCCAGCACCCCCAACCGCGCCGGCCAGTGCTATCAGGATCACGCCGGTTTCTGTCTGGAGGCACAGCAGCTGCCGGACAGCCCGAACCGGCCCGAGCTGGGGGATCCCTGGCTGCTGCCGGGCCAGCGTTACCATCATCAGACCCGCTACCGTTTCATCACCACTCGCTAAACCGACCCGAGCCAGGAGTCTTTATGGATGATCACTACCTCGCAGCGCCTGACCGCTACCAGCGCCAACCCTATCGACCCGCGGGCCATCACGGCCTGCGGCTGCCCAGCATAGGCCTCGGCCTCTGGCACAACTTCGGCGAGGGCAGCGATCCCGCCAGGGTGAAGGCCATGGTGCATCAGGCGTTCGATCTCGGGATCACCCACTTCGATCTGGCCAACAACTATGGCCCGCCACCGGGCTCCGCCGAGACCACCTTCGGCGGCCTGCTCAAGAACAGCCTGGCCCCCTATCGAGACGAGCTCATCATCGCCAGCAAGGCGGGCTATGTGATGTGGGATGGCCCCTACGGCGATGGCGGCAGCGCCAAGTACCTGTTTGCCAGCCTGCACCAGAGCCTGCGCCGGCTCGGCCTCGATTACGTGGATATCTTCTATCACCACAGGCCGGATCCCCGCACCCCGCTGGAGGAGACCTGCCAGGCGCTGGCGCTCATGGTGCGCCAGGGCAAGGCGCTCTACATAGGCCTCTCCAACTACCCGGCCGCGCTTGCGGCCAAGGCGGCGGCCCGACTGGCCGAGCTCGGCACCCCTTGCCTGGTCAATCAACTCAAGTACTCCCTGTTCCAGCGCGAGATCGAAGCGCAGACTCTGCCGGTCTGCCGTGAGCAGGGGGTGGGGGTGGTCGCCTTCTCGCCTCTGGCGGGCGGCCTGCTCAGCGATCGTTATCTGGCGGGGATCCCGGCCGATTCTCGCGCCGCCAGCGCCAGCCCCTTCCTCCAGCCAGATCAGATAACCCAGGACAAGCTGGCCAGGATCCGGGCCCTGCACGCCCTGGCACGTCAGCGGGGACAGGCCCTGTCGCAGTTGGCGCTGCAATGGGTGCTGCGCGACCCAATAGTGAGCTGCGCCCTGATCGGCGCCAGCAGCCCGCAGCAGATTGTCAGTGCGGTGGACGCCCTGACCCTGCCGGCGCTGGAGGATGATCTGCAACACAAAATACTGGAAATAATGAATTAACAGGCTGGTTATGCCTTAAAGGCAAAACTTGCCAATAAATATACTACCTCCATCCGGGCCATGGCAGTCAAACCCATGGCTCATCTCTACCCAAACGGACCACAATATTCTCTGGTTGCCCGCGGGGTTTTCCGCCATCATTGGCTGCCCCGGCTCAGCTCGGGGCTGATTTTATCCGGACCCATCAACCAAGAGATTTGAGCCATGACAGACTCCTACGCCCTGTTTGTTGCCTTTGTGCTGGGCATAGTGGAAGGCCTGACCGAGTTCCTGCCCGTTTCCTCCACCGGCCACATGATCATCGTCGGCCACCTGCTCGGTTTCGAAGGCCCCAAGGCCGCCACCTTCGAGGTGGTCATCCAGATGGGTTCCATCCTGGCGGTGGTCGCCGTGTTCTGGCGCCGTCTGTTCGGGCTGATTGGCATCCACTTCGGCCAGAAACCGGCCAAGGGGCACGCCACCCTCTCCCTGGTGCACATCATCCTCGGCATGATGCCCGCCGTGGTCATAGGCCTGGCCATCCACAGCTGGATCAAGGCCCATCTGTTCGGGCCGGAGACCGTCATGTATGCTCTGGTCGCCGGCGGTATCCTCTTGATCATCGCTGAAAAATTCCGCCCGGCCGTGCGCTCCGAGACCCTGGATGACATCAGCTACAAGCAGGCGCTCGGCATAGGCCTGTTCCAGTGTCTGGCGCTCTGGCCCGGCTTCTCCCGCTCAGGCGCCACCATCAGCGGCGGTATGCTGATGGGGATCAGTCGTCAGGCGGCGGCCGAGTTCTCCTTCATCCTCGCGGTGCCCATGATGGTGGCCGCCAGCGGCCTGGATCTCTACAAGAGCCGCGACTTCCTCTCCATGGCGGACTTCCCCATGTTTGCGGTGGGCTTCGTCACCGCCTTCGTGGTGGCCATGATCGCCATCAAGACCTTCCTGGCGCTGATCCGTCGCCTCGACTTCATCCCGTTCGCCATCTACCGCTTCGTGGTGGCCTTCGCCGTCTACCTGGTGTTTGTGGCCTGATCCGGCGGCGCTACCCGCGCGTAAAACGGCACGAAGAAAGGGACCCTCTGGTCCCTTTTTTGATCTCGCAGCCTGGCTCAGTAGAAGCGATGACTGAAGCCGTTCAGCAGCCGTGGCAAGCCCTTGGTGAAGCGGATAGGCGCATCCTGCACCGTGTAGCAGAGGCAGCCGTCCTGAGTGTGGGGCCCATGACAGTGGCTGGCATCGCGCAAGATGAAGTCCCCCGCCTGATAACGGACTTCCCCCTCCTGCATGCTGCCCGCCAGCAGCAGGGTCAGCTCGTAGCCCTCATGGGTGTGAGCCGGGATGCTGCCACCGGCCTCTATGTGCAGCAGGCTGGCGCGCGCGCCCCGCTCGGCCAACGGCAGGCGATGCTGCCGAATGGCGCCAATCTGGCGCCATTCGGCCGTGTGATAGCGGGCTAGCGCCCTGGGCAGACGGTAGTCCTGGCCGGCCACCCTGAGCTCAGGTGCTGGGCTGGTCACCACAACCTCGGGAGAGGTTGGCTGCTGCAAGATAGTGGCCAGCATGGCATCCCACTCGGGGACGCCGGTCTCTGCTGGCGGCATTGAATCGGCGAGATGCAACGTCGCCAGCTCGGCCTCGCAGTCGCGCAGCCTGGCGCGGCACTCGGCGCAAAGTTCGCTGTGGGCGGAGACGCCGACCGCCAGTGGCAGTGGCAGCTCGTCGGCGACAAAGGCGCGCAGCATGGCGTGGGTGGGATGGGCTTTAATCATGATGTTGCTCCACTTGCTCCTTGAGCTTCTGCAATGCCAGTCTCAGCCTGGATTTGATGGTGCCGAGCGGCACGCCGAGCAGATCCGCCAGCTCCTGCTGGGACAGCTCCTGCAGATAGATGCCGCGCACCACCTGCTGCTGGGCCTCCGGCAGGGTGGCGAGGTGATGGGCCATCTGGCTCGTCAGCACGGCCCCCTCCCCGTCGCTCAGGTGCTCCTCTTCCGCCTTGAACTCCAGCACGGGCCACAGCTCCTCGGCGCAGAGATCCTCCTTGCTGGCCCGGCGGCGGCGCAGCATGTCGAAGCACTGGTTGCGCATGACGGTGTAGATCCAGGTGGTGGGGGCACCCTTGTCGGGGTGATAGAGCCGCGCCTTCTGCCACACCAGCAGCATGGTCTCCTGCACCAGCTCCAGGGCATTGGCCTCGCTGCCGAGGTGGCGCAGGCCATAGCCGCGAATGCGGGGGGCAAAGTGATGGAACAGGGCGGCAAAGGCGGCCTTGTCTGCCTGCTCGGCTACCCGCAGCAGCTGTGACTTCAGATCACCATCTGGGTTATCCATGGGGGACGAGGTCCTGAATGGAACATGTGATGGTTGGCTAGTATATGCCATAGCGCCCTACCTTGATGGCTGCCCTCTCTGTACTACGCGGCCAGCGCACAAAAGATCATCCCGGACATGAATTCAGTGGCTCGCCACCAGCAGACCGCTCAGCAGGGAGAGCGCGGGCTGGTTGTTCTCCGCCGCCATCAGCCACTGCTTCTGCTCCACCGGGATGGGCAACACCTCGAGCCAGCGCTGCGCCACCCAGCTGGCATCGTCCCACTCGGGCCTCTGGTAGAGAGCCGCGTATTCGGGGTAATCCTCGAACACATCCTGCAGCGCCTTGGCCAGCGCATGCTGATCGGCATTGAGCCTGCTGGTCTGCCAGGGCGGCAGGGGCTCCACTTCCCCCACCCGCAAGCCATCGGACTCCTGCCAGAGATCCGTGATCCTGGCCCGCGCCACCCCGAGCACAGTGATGCCGAGCAGGCCGTCCGGCAGCAGATCGAAATCGACGATCCGCACCCGGGTGGCGATGGGGTACATGTTGCGCATCGCCTCCGGCTGGCGAGGGTCCAGCATGCAGAGCGCAAACTCCCGTGTCTGCGCCTCGGCGACCATGCGCTGATAGCGGGGCTCGAAGATGCGCAAGGGCATGATGCCGCCGGGCAGCAGGTGAGCAGAGAGTGGGAACAGCGCCAGTTTCATCAGAATCGTCCTCTATCGACGTATTCTGATAATACGACAGCGCCGCAAGGCAGGATCATCCTGGATAGCGCCGAGATAAATAACCCTTTAACAATCAGGGGAAAATAGCCTGGACAAGCCGCTTCGATATGCAGTAGAAATGGATAACCACCACTTATTCCACGCATTATTCTGGAATAGGGTGGAAAACGCAGTGAAATATCCGCCACACCAAGACGGTCGGGCCATTCCTATAGTTTTCTCGGCCCGATGCGGGTAAAATTCACGCCCTTATCTAGTCAGTCATTTTTCGACGCGCAACCTCGGTGGTCAGTTATGAAAGAGCATATTCATCATCTACTTGAACAAACGGTAGCCAATCTCAAGTCCGCAGGCGTCCTGCCAGCCGACCTGGAAGCCCGGGTGCAAGTGGACCGATGCAAGGAAAAAGCTCACGGTGACCTGGCCACCAACCTGGCCATGCTGCTGGCCAAACCGGCCCGCAAGAACCCCCGTGAGCTGGCGGCTGCCATCATAGAGCACCTGCCCGCCTCTGATCTCGTCGCCAAGGTCGAGATCGCCGGCCCCGGTTTCATCAACTTCTTCTTCGACACCAGCTGGCTGGCCGGTCAGGTCGAGACCATGGTGCACAGCGCCAACGCCAACGTGAAGCTGCCGACGCCGCAAACCGTGGTAGTGGATTACTCCGCCCCCAACGTGGCCAAGGAGATGGCGGTGCACCACATCCGTTCCACCGTCCTCGGTGACGTGGCGGCCCGTGCCCTGGAGTTCCTCGGCCACAAGGTGGTGCGCGCCAACCATATCGGCGACTGGGGCACCCAGTTCGGCATGCTGATCGCCTATCTGGAGAAGATGGAGAACGAGCACGCCAGCGACATGCAGCTCAAGGATCTGGAAGCCTTCTACACCCAGGCCAAGCGTCTGTATGACGAAGACGAGGCTTTCGCCGAGCGCGCCCGTAACTACGTGGTCAAGCTGCAAGGCGGCGATGAGTACTGCCGTACCATGTGGAAGAAGCTGGTCGACATGACCATGGAGCAGAATCAGCGCAACTACGACCGCCTGAACGTCTCCCTGACCAACAAGGACATCATGGGCGAGTCCATGTACAACGACATGCTGCCGGAGATCGTGACCGACCTGAAGGCCCGCGGCCTCGCGGTCGAGAGCGAAGGCGCAACCGTGGTGTTCCTGGACGAATACAAGAACAAGGATGGGGAGCCCATGGGCGTCATCATCCAGAAGAGCGATGGCGGTTTCCTCTACACCACCACCGACATCGCCTGCGCCAAGTACCGTTACGAGACCCTCAAGGCGGATCGGGTGATGTACTTCATCGACTCCCGTCAGCACCAGCACCTGATGCAGGCCTGGACCATCACCCGCAAAGCGGGTTATGTGCCGGCATCCGTGCCCCTCGAGCACCACGCCTTCGGCATGATGCTGGGCAAGGACAGCCGTCCCTACAAGACCCGTTCCGGCGGCACCGTCAAGCTGGTCGAGCTGCTGAACGAGGCCGAGGATCGTGCCAAGGCCCTGCTGGAGAGCCGCAACAGCGACCTGTCTGCCGAAGAGAAGGCCAAGGTGGTGCACGCCATCGCCATGGGCGCGGTCAAGTATGCGGATCTCTCCAAGAACCGCACCACCGACTACATCTTCGACTGGGATCTGATGCTCTCCTTTGAAGGCAACACGGCACCCTATCTGCAGTACGCCTACACCCGTATCCAGTCCATCTTCCGCAAGGCCGGTGTCGATGCCGATAGCCTGACCGGCAAGGTGGTGCTGAACGAGGAAGCGGAAGAGACCCTGGCCCAGAAGCTGATCCAGTTCTCCGATGCGGTCAACGGCGTCGCCGACAAGGGCATGCCGCACCTGCTCTGTACCTATCTGTACGAGCTGTCCGGCAACTTCATGACCTTCTACGAAGCCTGCCCGATCAACAAGGACGGCGTCGACGAGGCCACCCGTAACAGCCGTCTGCTGCTGTGCGCCGCCACCGCCAAGGTCCTGAAGCTGGGTCTGGGCGTGCTGGGCATCCACACCCTGGAGCGCATGTAATAGATGGCAACCCGGGATTACGTCGGCAACAGCCCGAGACGACGGGCCGGTGGTCGTAACACCAAGAAAGCGGCACCTCGCCGCTTTCCTGTTATCCCGGCACTGCTGGCCGGGGCCCTGCTCGCCGGTTTTGGCGCCTTCCTCTACCTGATCAACGGCAAGGGGGCGGATGCCCCCACCATCGAGGAACAGGTCAAGGCGAACAAGCCGAAGGCGCAAGGCAATGGCCTGCCTCAGGAGAAGTGGAGCTACATAGAGCGGCTGGAGAACAAGCAGGTGGATGTCATCGAACCACCGCCCCAGCCGGGCGTGTTGCCACCGCCCCCTGCGGAAACCATGACACTGCAGCCCGAGAAATTGCCGCAGCCGGTCGAGACCGCCATCCCGCAGCCGGGTACTCCCTTGGGTCAGGTGAAGCCTTACCAGCCGCAACCAGTGCAGCCCACCAAGCCTGCCACCGGCGCCCCTGTGGCCAGTGCCCAGGAGCAGGTGATCGACCGCAAGGCCGAGCGTGACCGGATGGAACGCGAGCTGCGCGCCGAGATGGAACGGGAACAGGCCGCCAAGGCCAAGGCCGCCTCCCAGACCGCGGCAGCCGCCGACGGCGGCCGCTACATGATGCAGTGCGCCGCCTTGCGCTCGCAGGATTCTGCAGAATCGCTCAAGGCCCGCATCGCCTTCACCGCCGGGCTCTCCTCCAGCCTGCAGGTGGTCAATGGCGCCAACGGCACCGTCTACAAGGTGATGGTCGGCCCGTTCAACGGCAAGGCCGCCGCCGATGGCGCCAACCGCAAGCTGCAAGGGGCCGGCATCAGCGGCTGTATTCCCAAGAAGGGTTGATCCCCTTCACCGAAAACCAGAAGGCAGGGCCGACGCCCTGCCTTCTTTTTATCCGCAATGTGACGCTCAATCCAAACGAGCCCCTTTTCGGCCCCTTGCGACTCAGGGTTGAAAAGCCCTGATCCCACCCCCATCTTTCTTGCCATGCACAGTCAGGCCGTCTTTCGGCTCAAGCGAGGTAAGTAAAGTGACTACCATAGTTTCTGTCCGCCGCAACGGCCAGGTGGTGATCGGTGGCGATGGCCAGGTCTCCCTCGGCAACACCGTCATGAAGGGCAACGCCCGCAAGGTTCACCGTCTCTACAACGGCAAGGTACTGGCAGGCTTCGCCGGCGGTACCGCCGATGCCTTCACCCTGCTCGAGCGCTTCGAAGCCAAGCTGCAGGCCCACCAGGGCAACCTGGAGCGCGCCGCCGTGGCGCTGGCGAAAGACTGGCGCACCGATCGCGCCCTGCGCCGTCTCGAGGCCCTGCTGGCCGTCGCCGATGAGCACAAGTCCTTCATCATCACCGGCAACGGTGACGTGGTGCAGCCGGAGCACGATCTCATCGCCATCGGCTCGGGGGGCAACTTCGCCCAGTCCGCCGCCACCGCCCTGCTGGAAAATACCGATCTGGATGCCAAGAGCATCGTCGAGAAAGCCCTCAAGATCGCCGGTGACATCTGCGTCTTCACCAACCAGCATCACACGGTCGAAGTGTTGAATTACGATTCGAAAGAAGCCGAGCCCAAGTAAGGCCCCATTTTTCAAGGGGTGGGCCCTGCCCGCCCCGGATACAGGAACGCCATCATGTCCGAGATGACCCCGAGAGAAATCGTCCACGAGCTGGACAGGCACATCATTGGTCAGGCCGACGCCAAGCGCGCGGTGGCCGTGGCCCTGCGCAACCGCTGGCGCCGCATGCAGCTCTCTGAGGAGATGCGCCACGAGGTGACCCCGAAGAACATTCTGATGATAGGCCCGACCGGCGTCGGCAAGACCGAGATCGCCCGTCGCCTGGCCAAGCTGGCCAACGCCCCCTTCATCAAGGTGGAAGCCACCAAGTTCACCGAGGTGGGCTATGTGGGCAAGGAAGTGGACAGCATCATCCGTGACCTGACCGATGTCGCCATCAAGCTGGTGCGCGAGACCGAGATGGAGAAGATGAAATTCCGCGCCGAAGAGGCCGCCGAGGAGCGCATCCTCGACGCCCTGCTGCCGAACCCGCGCAACAGCTGGGGCGAGGAGGAGAAGGCCGACAACTCCAACACCCGCCAGATCTTCCGCAAGAAGCTGCGGGAGGGCCAGCTGGATGACAAGGAGATCGAGCTGGAGCTCTCCGCCAGCCCCATGGGCGTCGACATCATGACCCCGCCGGGCATGGAAGAGATGGCGAACCAGCTGCAGGGCCTGTTCCAGAACCTGGGTCAGCAGCAGAAGAAGAAGCGCAAGATCAAGGTCAAAGAGGCCATGAAGGCGCTGATCGAAGAGGAAGCCGCTCGTCTGGTCAACCCGGAAGAGCTGAAGCAAAAAGCCATCCACGCGGTGGAGAACAACGGCATCGTCTTCCTCGACGAGATCGACAAGATCTGCAAGCGCGGCGAGAGCTCGGGTCCCGACGTCTCCCGCGAGGGTGTGCAGCGTGATCTGCTGCCTTTGGTGGAAGGTTGCACCGTTAATACCAAGCACGGCATGGTAAAGACGGATCATATCCTGTTTGTCGCTTCCGGCGCCTTCCAGGTCGCACGCCCGTCCGACCTCATCCCCGAGCTGCAGGGTCGCCTGCCGATCCGGGTCGAGCTGACAGCACTCACCACCGAAGACTTCGAGCGCATCCTGACCGAGCCGAACGCCTCCCTGACCGATCAGTATCAGGCGCTGATGGCCACCGAAGGGGTCAAGATCGAGTTCACCCAGGACGGTATCCGTCGTCTGGCCGAGGCCGCCTGGCAGGTCAACGAGCGCACCGAGAATATTGGTGCCCGTCGCCTGCATACAGTGATGGAGCGGCTGATGGAAGACATCTCCTACGATGCCTCCGAGAAGTCCGGCGAGACCTTCGTGATCAATGCGGACTACGTCAACGCTCACCTCGGCAAGCTGATCGAGGACGAGGATCTGAGCCGCTTTATCCTGTAACAGGTTGATCGAAGACGAGGATCTGAGCTGTTTTATATCCTCTAAGCGCAGACGCTCTCATATCAAAACGCCTCCCTTGTGGAGGCGTTTGTCTATCTGCCGTTAATCCAGCGCCAGCGCGCGCCTTGTCTGCACACCAGCAACCCAGAGGCTCAATCCAATCAGCAACCCCGCCAGCGCGAAGCTGAGCTGCATACCCGATCGCAGCGCAGCCGCACTGGCGTCCCCCAGGTTATCCCCCCCCACCAGCGCGGCGAACAAGCCACCCAGCCCGGCCGCCCCCGTGAGTTGACCCAGGTTGCGGGCCAGAGTCAGCAGACCCGCCACGGCGCCCCTGTGCTGCTCGCTCGCGGCCCCCACCACGGCGCCGTTGTTGGCGGTCTGAAACAGGGCATAACCCGCCGTGAGCAGCAAGATGGGCAACAGATAACCGAGCGGCCCCCAAGAGATGGGGGAAGTCACCAGCCCCAACATGGCGATCAGCATGGTCCCCAGACCGAGTCGCACCACGGCCCCTGCCCCCAATCGGTCCACCAGCCAGCCGGCCGGCAGGCCTGTGCACGCCGCCAGCAGGGGACCACCCGAGAGCCAGAGCCCCACCTCGGTCAGGCTGAGGCCAAACACCCCGCACAGATAGAAGGGGCCGATCAGCAGAGTCAGCACCATCACGCTCGCCACCAGGGCGCTGCCGAGCAGGCCACCCCGCAGCGCAGGTTCATGCAGCAACGTCAGTGGCAGCAGGGGGGCGCTGGCATGGCGTTCACTTCGCACCAGCAGCCAGGCAGCGAGCCCACCGACAGGGACCAACCCATACCCGTATTCGCTCCCCGCGCTCAGCAGCAACCCATAGCAGAGCAGCGCGCTCGTCAATGCCAGCAGACTGCCTGGGTTGATGCCTTCTCCCTCCTGCTCCTGCTCATCCACCGGCAAGCCAATCATGCCTGCTACCAGAGCCAGCAGGCCGAGAGGCACCAGCAACAGGAAGGGGGCCTGCCAACCCAGGTTTTCCACCAGCAGACCCCCCATTGAGGGGCCGAGCGCCGTGCCGCAGGCCGACAGGGTACCGAGCAGTCCCATGCCCCAGCCGCGCCGATCCGCCGGCACCAGCGGCCCCACCATGGCGAGCGCCAGGGAGAGCATGCAGGCCGCTCCCGCCCCCTGCAGGGCCCGCGCCGCGATAAGCCACCCCATACTCGGCGCCAGGGCACAGAGCAGGGAAGCCAGCATGAACAGGGCCGTGCCTGCGAGCAGCAGACGGCGGCGACCAAGCCTGTCACCGAGCCGCCCGGCCACCAGGGTCAGACAGGTGATCCCCAGCAGATAGGCCACCAGCACCCATTGCAGGCTGGCGAAGGGCACGGCAAAGGCCGCTCCCAGCGCAGGCAGCACCAGGTTGGCCATGCTGCCCGCCAGCATGGCCAGCAGAGTGGAGAGCCCGAGCGCCAGCAGGCCGGTGCGGCGGGTCGTCGCGGCAGAACGTGAGATGGAATGGAACATGGCATGCACTCGGCGAGAAAAGATATCGACAAGGCTAGCCAGCGTGTTGAGCGGGCGGAAGACGCATGACTTGCAGTTTATCCGTGCATCTGACGCCATATACGGTGACACCGCATCCTGTATGCTAAGCACTGAGGGCCCGGAGATTCACTCGCAGGCTCCAACTCGGCGAAGGCACGCTCATGACAACACCGGACTTCAACCTGCTGTTAACCCTCGATGCCCTGCTCGAGGAGGGCAGCGTGGCCGGCGCCGCCAGACGACTGCGGCTCAGCCCCTCCGCCATGAGTCGGGCCCTGGCCCGGCTGCGCGAGACCACGGGGGATCCCCTGCTGGTGCGGGCGGGCCGAGGTCTGGTCCCCACCCCGCGCGCACTGATGCTACGCGACCAGGTCGCTCGGCTGGTGCAGGAGGCCGAAGCCGTGTTGCGGCCTCAGCAGGAGATAGATCCGGCCCATCTGGTGCGCACCTTTCGCCTACGCGCCAGCGACGGCTTCGTGGAGACACTCGGTCCCGCCTTGCTGGCCCGGCTCGCCGTTGAGGCACCCGGGGTTCGGCTGCACTTCGTGGCCAAGCCCGACAAGGAGAGCGGCCCATTGCGCCGTGGTGAGCTGGATTTCGAGACAGGGGTGATTGGCGCCAGTACGGCGCCGGAGCTGCATACCCAGGCCCTGTTCCGGGATCGCTTCGTCGCCGTAGTGCGCCCGGATCACCCCCTGTGTGAAGGGCCCCTGACCGCCGCCCGCTACGCCGCTGCCCACCACATACTGGTCTCGCGCCGTGGCCAGGAGCATGGCCCCATCGACCAGGCGCTGGCCGCCCTCAAGCTGGAGCGCCATGTCACGACCCTGGTGCCCGGCTTTGCCACGGCGCTGGCGCTGGTTCAGCACAGCGATCTGGTGGCAACCGTACCCGAGCTGCACTGCGCCAGCCTGCATGGGGATCTGGTGCGGCTCCCCCTGCCCTTCCCCCTGCCCGGCATCACCCTGGCCCTGCTCTGGCACCCCAGGCTGGACGCAGATCCGGCCCATCGCTGGCTGCGCCGCCTCATTCGCGAGATCTGTGCACAACCCCCTTATGCTTGAGCCCAGTGACGAAAGTTAACGACCAAGCACTCAGAAATGAGTGGCTGTCCCCTAACCCCCCTTCTTTCTTCCGACCACCGACCCAGTGACCCAGGCCCAGACCCGGCATTAGACCCCGCATGTCGATTTGGCCCCATCAGGGGCCTAATTACACCATCAGAATACCCATTTATGGATAGAGTTTAATTTCATCAACTTACCCCTGAGGGGATATATAAATAGACACTTGATTTGCATCAATTGCCCACCCCCTCCGACTGGGTAGCCTAACCCCAGAATGATGTTTTATTACTCCAATCCAGAGGCAATCATGAGCAAAGTCAGACTGGCCGTCATAGGTAACGGCATGGTGGGGCACCGCTTCATCGAAGAGTTGATCGAGCGGTCCGATCCCGGCCAGTTCGAGATCACCGTCTTCGGTGCAGAACCCCGTCCCGCCTACGATCGTGTCCATCTCTCTTCCTATTTCTCCCACCACACCAGCGAAGATCTCTCCCTTGTCAAACCCGGTTTCTACGAGAAACACGGCATCCGCCTGCTGCTCGGCGAGGCGGTCAAGCTGATCGACCGCGCCAAGGGCGAAGTGCACTCCAACAAGGGCACTGTGGTCGCGTACGACAAGCTGGTGCTGGCCACCGGCTCCTACCCCTGGGTGCCGCCCATCAAGGGCAGCGAGCACCACGAGTGCTTCGTCTACCGCACCATCGAGGACCTCAAGGCCATCCGCAGCGCCGCCAAGAGTGGCAAGAGCGGGGTGGTGATAGGCGGTGGTCTGCTTGGCCTCGAAGCCGCTGGCGCCCTCAAGGCCCTCGGCCTCGAGACCCATGTGGTGGAATTCGCTCCCGTGCTGATGGCGGAGCAGCTCGACGGTCAGGGCGGCCAGCTGCTGCGTCGCAAGATCGAGTCCATGGGCGTGCAGGTGCACACCAGCAAGAGCACCAGTGAGATCCTGATGCACGGCGGCAAGGAGGCCAAACACCGCCTCGCCTTCGCCGACGGCAGCATGCTTGAAGTCGACGTGGTGGTCTTCTCCACCGGTATACGCCCGCAAGATACCCTGGGCCGTTACTCTGAGCTGGCCATCGCCGACCGTGGCGGTGTGCTGATCGATGACAGCTGCCTCACCTCGGATCCCGACATCTATGCCATCGGCGAGTGCGCTGCCTGGCAGGGTCGCTTCTTCGGCCTGGTGGCGCCGGGCTACAAGATGGCCCAGGTCACCGTCGATCACCTGCTCGGTGGCGACAGCCGCTTCGAAGGCGCAGACATGAGCGCCAAGCTGAAGCTACTCGGCGTCTCCGTCGGCTCCATCGGCGATGCCCACGGCCGCACTCCCGGCAGCCACAGCTATGTGTTCCAGGACGACCAGGCCGGCGTCTACAAAAAAATCGTGGTGAGCGAAGACAACAGCCGCCTGCTCGGCGCCGTGCTGGTCGGTGACGTGGATGACTACGGCAACCTGCTGCAGCTGATGCTCAACGCCATGCCGCTGCCCACCCACCCGGATACCCTGATCCTGCCCGCCTATGCCGGCGCCAAGCCGACCCTGGGGGTGGACGCCCTGCCCGCCAGCGCCCAGATCTGCTCCTGCTTTGACGTCTCCAAGGGCGACATAGCCCAGGCGGTCGCGGAGGGTCACACCACGCTGGCCGCCATCAAGCAGCACACCAAGGCCGGCACCGGCTGCGGCGGCTGCGTGCCTCTCATCAGCCAGGTGCTCAACGCCGAGCTGGTGAAGCAGGGCATCGAGGTCAATAACCACCTCTGCGGCCACTTCTCCTACTCCCGTCAGGAGTTGTTCCACCTGGTCAAGGTGGAAGGGATCAAGAGCTTCGACGAGTTGCTGCGCAAGCACGGTCAGGGCCGTGGCTGCGAGGTGTGCAAACCCACGGTCGGCTCCATCCTCGCCTCCTGCTGGAACGACTATGTGCTGACCCCGCAGAACACCCAGCTGCAGGACACCAACGACATCTTCCTCGGCAACATGCAAAAGGACGGCACCTACTCCGTCATCCCGCGCATGGCCGGTGGCGAGGTGACCCCGGAAGGCCTGCTGGCGGTGGCCGAAGTGGCCCGCGACTACCAGCTCTACACCAAGATCACCGGTGCCCAGCGCATCGGTCTGTTCGGTGCCCAAAAAGACGATCTGCCCGCCATCTGGCGCAAGTTGCTGGCCGCCGGCTTCGAGACCGGCCAGGCCTACGCCAAGGCGCTGCGCATGGCCAAGACCTGTGTCGGCAGCACCTGGTGCCGGTTCGGCGTGCAGGACAGCGTCGGCCTCGGGGTCTTCCTCGAGAACCGCTACAAGGGCATCCGTACCCCGCACAAGATGAAGTTCGGTGTCTCCGGTTGCACCCGCGAATGTGCGGAAGCCCAGGGCAAGGACGTCGGCATCATAGCCACGGACGCGGGCTGGAACCTCTATGTGGGCGGCAACGGCGGCATGAAGCCGCGCCACGCCGACCTGCTCGCCTCGGATCTGGACCGCGAGAGCCTCATCCAGCTGATCGACCGCTTTATGATGTTCTACGTCACCAGTGCCGACAAACTGCAACGCACCTCGGTCTGGCTCGGCAACCTGGAAGGGGGCGTCGACTACCTGCGTGAGGTGATAGTCGACGACAAGCTGGGACTGAATGCCACTCTGGAGCACGACATCCAGGTGCTGATCGACAGCTACGAATGCGAGTGGTCTCGCACCCTGAATGAAGAGGAGCAGCTCAAGCGCTTCAGTCACTTCATCAACAGCGGCAAGCGCGACCCGGACGTGCAGTTCGTCACCGAACGTGAGCAGCACAGACCGGCCACCCCGGCCGAGCGCATTCCCGTCTACCAGATCGACATGGAGGCAAAGTGATGAAACTCGCATGCCAACTCAATGACATATTTCCAGGCACCGGCGTCTGCGCCCTGATCGAAGGGCATCAGGTAGCCCTGTTCCGCCCGAGCGAAGCGGCCGAGGTGTTCGCCATCGACAACCGGGATCCCTTCTTCGCCGCCAACGTGCTGTCGCGGGGCATCATCTGCGAACACGAGGGCGAGCTCTGGGTCGCCAGCCCCCTCAAGAAGCAGCACTTCCGTCTGAGCGACGGCCACTGCCTCGAAAATGCCGCCATGTCGGTGCAGGGCTACCCCGTCGAAGTGCGTGACCAGCAGGTCTGGGTCGCCGCCTAACACCATGAATATCAGGGCTGCCCGCGGGTGGCCCCTTATGAAGAGAACTCATATGTATACCGACAGCATCAACAAGTGCGCCGCCAACGCGGCCCGCATCAACCGCTTCGAGCGCAACGACAAGCTCGGCTTCTGGCTCAGCTCCGCCATGGCAGGGGCCTATGTGGGCCTCGGCATCATACTCATCTTCACCCTGGGCAACCTGGTGGATGTCAGCGTGCGTCCGCTGGTGATGGGGGCCACCTTCGGCATCGCCCTGACCCTGGTGATCATCGCCGGCTCAGAGCTGTTCACCGGCCACACCATGTTCCTCACCTTCGGGGTGAAGACGGGCAAGATCTCCATGGGGGATCTGCTGCGCATCCTGCCCCAGACCTGGGCCGGCAACCTGCTCGGCTCCATCGCGGTCGCACTGATCTACTCCTACGGCGGCAGCCTGCTGCCGGACGCGGGCAGCCTGGCCCACAAGGTGGCGCTGGCCAAGACCCAGGCGCCGGCCCTGACTCTGTTCATGAAGGGCATACTCTGTAACTGGCTGGTCTGCCTTGCCATCTGGATGGCGCTGCGCACCGAGGGCGCCGCCAAGTTCATCGCCATCTGGTGGTGCCTGCTGGCCTTCATCGCCTCCGGCTACGAGCACTCGGTCGCCAACATGACCCTGTTCGCCCTCTCCTGGTTCGGCGCCCACTCCGAGGCCTACACCTTGGGCGGCATAGGCCACAACCTGCTGTGGGTGACCCTCGGTAATACCGTCTCCGGC
Organism: Aeromonas lusitana; assembly: GCF_002812985.1. GTDB lineage: Bacteria > Pseudomonadota > Gammaproteobacteria > Enterobacterales > Aeromonadaceae > Aeromonas > Aeromonas lusitana. The sequence goes on along the minus strand of NZ_PGCP01000015.1, from coordinate 77,954 downwards.
GCCCTCTTCATGGGGCTGGGTTACTGGTATGCCACCCCCAAGGCTGAGCGCCCGGTTGTCGTGACCGAGCAAACCGCCAGCCAAACCCAGACCGCCTGACTCGGAGGCCCCATGGACTACTTGCCCATCTTCTGTCGACTCGATAACAAACCCGTGCTGCTGGTCGGCGGCGGCGAGGTGGCGGAGCGCAAGGCGCGCCTGCTGCTGGACGCCGGTGCCCACCTGACAGTGGTGGCCCCACAGCTTGATCCCGAGCTGGCGGCTCTGGCCTCCAACGGAACAATCGACTGGTTGACGGCTGAATTCGAGCCAAAACAACTGGTAGGCAGGTGGTTGGTGGTGGCTGCTACCGACAGGCGCGAGGTCAATGCGCTGGTATACCAGAGCGCCAACCAGGCGGGGATCTTCGCCAACGTGGTGGATGACCCCAAGCGCTCTAGCTTCATCATGCCGTCGATCATCGACCGTTCGCCGCTGATGGTGGCCATCTCCTCCGGCGGCAAGGCCCCTGTGCTCGCCCGCTTGCTGCGGGAGAAGCTGGAGGCCCTGCTGCCCCAGCATCTCGGCGCCGTAGCGGCCTTTGCCGGCGGCCTGCGGGATCGGGTCAAGGCCCGCTTCGCCAGCATGGGGGAGCGGCGCCAGTTCTGGGAGCGGCTGCTCGGAGCCGATCGCCTCGGCCAGGCGCTGGCCCGGGGCGACAAGGCGGCTGCCAATCAGCTGGCCGACAACCTGTTCGCCGAAGATGCCGCCACCAAGGGAGAAGTGATCCTGGTGGGCGCCGGCCCCGGCGATCCCGGCCTGCTCACCCTGCACGCCCTGCGTCAGATGCAGCAGGCGGACGTGGTGGTCTATGACCGACTGGTGTCGGATGAGGTGATGGCGCTGGTGCGCCGCGATGCCAAACGCATCTTCGTTGGCAAGCAGGCAGGCAACCACTGCGTGCCCCAGGAGGGCATCAACCAACTCTTGCTGGATGAGGCGCAAAAAGGGCAACGAGTGGTGCGGCTGAAGGGGGGCGACCCCTTCATCTTCGGCCGCGGCGGCGAGGAGCTGGAAACGCTGGTTGGCACTGGTGTGGGCTTCCAGGTGGTGCCGGGCATCACGGCGGCAAGCGGCTGCGCCGCTTACGCCGGCATCCCGCTGACCCACCGCGATCATGCCCAGAGCGTGCGCTTCGTCACCGCCCACGGCAAGGGTGGTACCCAGGATCTCGACTGGCCCCTGCTGGCCCGGGACAAGCAGACTCTGGTGTTCTATATGGGGCTATCTAGCTGCGCCACCATTAGCGAACGCCTGATGGCTCACGGCAAGGAGGGGGACACCCCGGTGGCCCTGGTCGAGCGTGGCACCCAGCCCTGCCAGCGGGTCATTCGCGGCACGCTGGATCAGCTGGCCGAGCTGGCCATCGGCGTCGAGAGCCCGGCCCTCATCATGGTGGGATCCGTCGTCACACTGGCCGACCAGCTCGCCTGGTTCGGTCAGACTGATATACCTGTACTGGCCAGCGCATAATCTCTGCTTTGATACGGCTGGCGGTTAAAGAGCCAGCCTAATCTCTCTGATGCCGCTTCTATTCAGAGTAAAAAGCCACTCGAGTTTGTACTCATCCGTAGCGGCCAATAGTGTTAAAAACTGAGATTGACTGTGACAGCCCTTCGGTTGGCTCCCCGATATCATCCTCATCATTGATGCGACATGCATCCACTCCTAGACGGGTAGAAATGATGAAGATTACACAAGCCAGCCAACACATACCGGCTTCAGCCCCTGCCCCCCAGGCCCCAGCCAAGCAGGTGGGGATAGCCACCAGTGAAGGCCCACTGGCAAAACACATATTGCAAAATGCCAGCCCGCGTCCGGGCCTGCTACAGCGACTCTCCGCGGCGGTGCAACGCAACATGCCAGGCCACTCCTTGCTTGATCGCCAGCTGACCAGCGATGGCAAGCCGAATCAGACCAGCCGTTTCAGTTTCAGCATGATCAAGGATCGATTGATCCATCTGGGTGTCCGTATGTTCTTGGGCACTGTGCGCGACTCCGTGCCTCAACATGGTGGCTCAGTCACCTTCAAGTTTGCCCAGACCAAGGGGGCCTTCCTTGGGGAGATAATGAAACACAGCGAGACCTCAGGTGGTGTCTGCGAATCCATCTCGGCCCACTGGATCAGCGCCCACGCCAAGGGAGTGAGCATTTTTGACAAACTCTATACCGGGGGACAGAAAGGGCAGTTCCAGATCGACACCCTGGTCTCCATCAAACAACTGCAGATGGACGGTATCCAGGGTGAGGATCAAGCCAGAGTGACCAGCAATTGGCTCAAAGAGAACAGTGTTGAGCCACGGATGACGATGAGCGGATACCCGGCGATGAGAGCATCTGGTGACACGGGATCACAAGGCCCAGCCAAGTTGATAGCATCCATTCTGGATACCAATGGCGAAACGTCCGAGTACAAGAAAATCAGCTTTATGGGCAAGATGGCCGGACACACGGTAGCCGCCCATGTGGATGAGCATCAAGGGGTCACCTTCTTTGACCCCAATTTCGGCGAGTTCCACTTCCCCGACAAGCAGAGTTTCGGAACCTGGTTCTCCGATGCATTCTGGCCGGGGTCCAAATACAACATGGAAATCGGATTGGGCCAGGAGTATGAGGTCTACAGCTTTAAAGGCGGTGCTGCATGAACGAAAAAGCCTACCACGAGCTGCTCTCAGGGCTTTTCGAACACCTGGGATTAGCCGCCATGAGCAGCGAAGAAGGCGTGTATACACTGGAGGTCAATGGCCAGTTCCAAGTGCTGATAGGCTGCTATCAGGAAGAGTGGTTGCAGCTCTTCTGTGAGCTGGGGCCGCATGCTCCCCAGAGCGATAACCTGTTTGGGGCTCATTGGCCGGCCCATGTCCAAGGTCACCTGGATGGACAATCCATCCTCTGGTCTCAGCAGCCTCTGCAAGGCATAGATAGAAGCTCGCTGGAGGCCTGGCTTGAGCGTTTCATCGATGATGTGGAACAGCGACTGAAGCCCATCTCCAAGAACACCTTGTTTGACCCGGCACCTAACTTGCTGAGGATCTAGATAAAACAGTTGCCACAGGGGACTATGACGACGATCCATCCTGTGACTTTTATCTAGCGCTGGGAAGGCCTGCTCAAGCAGGCCTTCCTATTCATGGGGTCGTGCCCATAGATCCCATTTTCCAAATACCTCACTTTCCTTGCCTTACCGTCATAACCTCTTGTTTTGAGTCTGGTATCCTATGGGACATGGCCATAGGGCCCATCGTATTCGAATTCAGGAATCCTGTTGCATGTCTCTCCCCGTCAAGAACAGCGCCAAACAGCGTGAACACGACAGATCCCGCATCCTCACCCTGCTGCTGGCCGACGATGCTCTCACCGACAGTCTGCTCGACCCACAAGGGGGGCAGGATGCCGAGCTGCGGGATCAGACCCGCGAGCTGACGCAGCTGGTCAACAGCCTGCCGGCCGCCGACGTTGCCGATGCACTGGAATCCCTGCCGCCGGACGAGCGTCACGCGCTCTGGCAACAGGTGGATCCCGAGCGCCACGGCCAGATCCTGGTGGAGGCGTCGGAGACGGTGTGGGACAGTCTCATCAGCGACATGAGCGACAAGGAGCTGCTGCACGCCCTGCGCAGCCTCGACATCGACGATCAGATCTACCTCGGCCAATACCTGCCCCGCAACCTGATGGGGCGGCTGCTCACCTCCATGGCCCCGGAGCAGCGCGACCGGGTGCGGGAGGTGATCCGCTACGGCAAGCACACGGTCGGCGCCATGATGGACTTCGAGCTCATCACGGTGCGCGCCGAGATAAGCCTGGCGGCGGTGCAGCGTTACCTGCGCCTGCTTGGCAAGATCCCCGCCAACACCGACAAGCTGTTCGTCACCGACCGCCGCAACCGGCTGCAGGGGGAGCTGCCGCTCACCACAGTGCTGCTGCACAAGCCGGACACCCTGGTCAAAGACGTGATGGAGAAAGACCCCGTCACCTTCGATCCGGAAGACAACGACGAGGCGGCTGCCCGTACCTTCGAGCGGGACGATCTCGTCTCCGCCGCCGTGGTGGATGCCAAGGGCAAGCTGATGGGCCGGCTCACCGTCGCCGAGGTGGTGGATCTGGTCTACGAGGAGAGCGACACGGATCTGCGTCGCATGGGGGGGATCAGCGAAGATGAGGACATCTTTGCCCCGGTCGCCAAGGCGGTCAAGACACGCTGGGCCTGGCTCGCACTCAATCTCTGTACCGCCTTCCTGGCCTCCCGGGTCATAGGCCTGTTCGAGCACAGCATCTCGCAACTGGTGGCGCTGGCGGCCCTGATGCCCATAGTCGCGGGGATCGGCGGCAACACCGGCAACCAGACCATCACCATGATAGTGCGGGCGCTGGCGCTGCAGCACATCCAGCCGGGCAACGCCTCCTTCCTGTTGTGGCGTGAGCTCGGGGTGGCGCTGGTCAACGGCCTGGTGTGGGGGGGCACCATGGGGGTCGCCACCTACTTCCTCTATCAGGACGCAGAGCTTGGCGCCGTGATGACGCTGGCCATGATGCTGAACCTGCTGCTAGCGGCCCTGATGGGGGTCATCATCCCCATGACCATGACCCGGCTCGGCCGGGATCCGGCGGTGGGGGCCAGCGTGATGATCACCGCCATCACGGACACAGGTGGCTTCTTCATCTTCCTCGGCCTCGCGACCCTGTTCCTGCTCTAGCGCCCCTCGTCGTCCATAAAAAAGGGAGCCATCAAGGCTCCCTTTTTCAATTCAAGCGGCTCGGCCCCTCAGACCCGGTATTGCTCCACCGCCAGCGTCAACAGCCGAGCCTGCTCGCTCAGCCCCTGGCTGGAGCTGGCGTTGTCCTGTGCCATCAGGCTCGACTCCTGGGCTATGTCACGGATATTGCTGACGTTGCGATTCACCTCGTTGGCCACCAGGCTCTGCTGCTCGATGGCGGCGGCGATCTGGGTGCTCATGTCCATGATGCGGGTGACATCCTCTGTGATCTGGTCGAGCAGTTCTCCCGCCGCGGCCGCCTGTTGGGAGCTGCCGCTGCCCTGCTCCCGGCAGGTTGCCATCCGCCCCACTATGTTGTCGGTCTGCTGCTGCAAGGAGTGGATGATGCCGGCGATCTCCTGGGTCGATTGCTGGGTGCGGATGGCAAGGCTGCGCACCTCGTCCGCCACCACGGCAAAGCCACGGCCCTGCTCCCCCGCCCGCGCCGCCTCGATAGCCGCATTGAGGGCCAGCAAATTGGTCTGATCCGCGATGCCCCGGATCACCCCCAGCACGGAGCCGATGGTCTCGCTCTCTTTCTGCAACTGGGCAACCTCGCCGGAGGCCTGCTCCAGATTGGTGGCGAGGGCATGGATCTGGTTGACGGTCTGCTGCACCGCGCCGCGCCCTTCGCTCGCCTTGTGATTGGTGGCGGCGGCATCGCTGGCGGCCTGCTCGGTGCTGCGGGCTATCTCCTCTATGGTGGAGCCCATCTCGGTGGAGGCCGTCGCCACCAGATCCGTCTCCTGCAACTGGCGCTGGGCCCCCTCGCTGGTACGGCGCACGTTGTCGGAGAGGTGATCCGCCGCCCCGGTCAGGGTATTCACGCTCTGCTTCACGTCCCCGATGAGGTGACGGAAGCCATCCAGCATCACGTCCAGATTACCCGCCAGCTGCGCCATCTCGTCATCCCCCTTCAGGGCGATCCTAAGGCGCAGGTCGTTGTCCTGGCGGATGCGGTTGACTGTGTCATTGACCCGCGCGATGGGCCTGTCGATGCTGCGCCCCAGCAGCACGCTCATGGCGCCGATGAGCAGGATGATCAGGGCCCCGCACGCCAGCATCAGGCGGTTGAAACTCGCGCTCTGGCGGGCCAGCTCGTCGGCAACCTGACGAGCGACTCCATTGAGGCCCGACTCGACCTGCTGCACCAGGGTGCGCATCTGGCCGCGCAGCCCGGAGGTCTCATCCAGCCCCAGCACCTGCATGCCCTGCACCAGGGCGACGAAATCCTGTCGGTACTGGGCGCTGGCCTGCTCGAGCCCGCTGCGCTGATCCTCGGGCAAGCTGCCGAGCCCCTGCTGGAAGGCATCATGCAGGGTCTGGAAGCGGGCCAGATACTGGATGTCGGAGCGCAACATGAAATCCTTCTCCGCCCGCCTCAGTTGTAACATGGTGATGAGCAGAGCCTGCTGATCCTGCGCCTTGAGCGCCTCTTCCACCTTGTGTACCGCCGCCCTCAGCTGGCCGTATAGGCCATCTTCCGGCCCCAGCCCTATCTTCTGCTGCTGTGCAACCAGCTCGTTGAAGGCCTTGCCATAGGCACCGACCTGGCGATCCAGTTCGGCCAGCCCGCTCTGGCCTGCGCCTATGCTCTCATCCATGCCGAGAGACTGAGCCAGAGTATGGGTGTCGGCCAGTCCCGCATTGAAGCGGTCGACGACGGCCGGATCCTTGTGCAGCAGGAAGTCCTGCTCGGCCCGCCTCAGGTTCAACATGGCCAACTCGAGCCCATCCAGCTGCCGCTGCGCCGCCATCATGTGGCGACTCTCCTGGCTGGCGTAGAGGAACAGACCGCTCAGGGTCAGCATGGCGGCGGCAACCAGAACAGTATTCAATATCAACTTGTGGCGGATCAGCATGATAAACCTCTGGCTTGTGCTGAATGGGCGGCATGGAGCGCGTGCAGAATACGTTATCCATATGTCCGTTCAAGGAATATTCATTGAAATGCCAACCCCACTCCTTATACTGGATCCACCTGTTTCCAGCGGTGGATCTGACACAATGGAATACAACACTTCAGAACTGTGCGACATCTATCAGGACATGGTGGATGTACTCGAACCCATGCTCTGCTCCTTCGGCGGTCGCGCCTCTTTCGGCGGCGTCATCACCACGGTCAAATGCTTCGAATCGAATGGCCTCATCCGTGAACTGGTCAAGGAGAACGGCGTCGGTCGCGTCTTGCTGATCGATGGCGGCGGCTCCATGCGCCGGGCCCTGATCGACAGCGAGATCGCCACCACGGCGGCGGAGAACGAGTGGGAAGGCATCGTCTGCTACGGCTGCGTGCGCGAGGTCGACATCCTGGAGGATCTCGACATTGGCATCCAGGCCCTGGCCGCCATCCCGGTCGGTGCCGACAGCAAGGACGTGGGTGAGACCGATCTGCCGGTCAACTTCGGCGGCGTCACCTTCCTGCCGGACGATCACCTCTATGCCGACACCACCGGGGTGATCCTCTCCCCCGATGCCCTCGACATCGAATAAGCCGACACAGACTGAAGATGGGAGCCTTGGCTCCCATTTTTTATGCCCGTCATTTGGCGGCAAGTGGCTGAAAAAAGACAAAAAAAGAGGGCCAGTAAACTACTGGCCCCTTAACTGGAAGCAATGTGAGCAATGTCGTGCCTTCACAAGAAGTCCATCACGTTGGAACGAATGAAGTCTTTCCCGGAAAACAAGTTAACAATAATCATTCTCATTTAACTGTGCAAGTTTTATTTATAAAAAATGCAAAAAAAATGACCACCCCAGGGTGGTCATCTTCATCAGGCCTGACGGGCCGCGCCCTGCAGGCCGCTGATACCGGCCTCTCCCACCAGCTTGCGGCTGAGGTAGCGCAGCAAGACGCCGTAGAGCGGCACGAACAACCCAAGGCTTATCAGCAACTTGAACACATAGTCCACGGTCGCTATCTCGACCCAGTGCTCGGCCATGAAGGGATCCGTGCTGCGCCAGAAGGCGATGCTGAAGAAGGCGATGGTATCCACCAGGTTGCCAAACAGGGTCGAGGCCGCCGGTGCCACCCACCAGGCCTTGAGCAGGCGCAGGCGGTTGAACACCACCACGTCCATGAACTGGCCCACCAAATAGGCCATAAAGCTGGCTAACGCAATTCGTGCAACAAAGAGGTTGAACTCCGCCAGGTTGCCCATGCCCTGATAGCTGCCCTCGAAGAACAGCACGGAGAGCACGTAGGAGACCGCCAGCGCCGGCAGCATCACCGTCTGGATGATCTTGCGGGCAAGCCCTGCGCCGAAGATCCGCACCGTCAAGTCGGTGGCCAGGAAGATGAACGGGAAGCTGAAGGCGCCCCAGGTGGTGTGGAAGCCAAAGATGGTGATCGGCAGCTGCACCAGGTAGTTGCTGCTGGCGATGATCAGGATGTGGAACAAAGAGAGACGCACCAGCGCCGTCTGGTGCTGAGCAGGGGTCAGATTCATATTGTGACCTTTTTGGTTAATGGGGTTAGGGAACCCATACCGCCACCATGGCGATAATTGAGGGGCGAGATTATACGCCCCACCACCGATAGTTCAATCCTTATGCGATGGCTCCCGCCTGTGACAACGGCCGGTCACAGGCATGGGAGCGAGCCCATCTGGCCTGGCGAGACTAGGCCTGGTGCTGGCGACCGAGCCAGAGCACCACGTCACGATCGGCCGGGTGTACGGCAGACAACCAGCAGCCGCTGTGATGCTCAAACTCCAGCCGCAGCGGGCTGCCTTCAAACACCACTCGCCAGTCGTGGCGATCGGCGCCCCAATCCCGCTCGACGGATTCGAGCTCCCACTCCTGCAACAGGGCCTCGGCCAGGGTGGGGAAGTTGTCCCAGCAGAGGCCGGGGCAGTCCAGCATCAGCACGGCTGATTCTGTGTCTATCTGCGTGATACGCCAATTCATCTCTTATCCCTCAACTGCTGCAAGAGAGCTCGCCGCCGCAATACCAGGCGGGGGCCGGGGTGGCGAGATCCTCGTATTCCGGTTGCTCGTCATAGGGGTGTCGCAGGGCCGCAAACAGCCGCTCGAACGGCGCCATGTCGCCCCCCTCGGCGGCCTCTATCACCTGCTGGGCCAGGGCGTTGCGCAGCACGTATTTGGGATTGACGGCGTCCATCCGCCCCTTGCGGGCATTGTCGTCGCTGCCTTCTCGCACCAGCCGCTCACGATACTGGGTCAACCACCCCTGCCAGAGGGCGGGATCCGGTAGCAGCGCCAACAAGGGCGCAGGCCAGCCACCCTCCAGGGTCAGCTCGCCCAGGCGGCGCAGGAAGAGGTGATAGTCCACCCGTTGGCTTGCCAGCAGTTGGAACAGCTCGCGGAACAGGGCCGGATCCTGATCCTCCCAGGTGCCCAGGCCGAGTTTTTCACGCATCAGCTCCGAGTAGTGCAGCATCAGTAGGTGCTCGTACTGGGCCAAGGCCCCGGCCAGGGCCTCGCCATCCACCTGATCCGCCAGCGCCTGGGCGAGTTTTTGCAGGTTCCAATAGCCGACCGCCGGCTGCTGATCCAGCGCGTAGCGACCGCCAGGATCCGAGTGATTGCACACGAAATCAGGCACATAGGCGTCGATAAAGCCGTAGGGGCCGTAATCCAGGGTCAGCCCGAGCAGGGACATGTTGTCTGTGTTCATCACTCCGTGGCAGAAGCCGGCGGCCTGCCACTTGGCGATGAGCCGCGCGGTGCGGCGCACCACCTCGGCGAACAGCTCGGCGCCGCTTGCCAAGTCCGGGAAGTGGTGGCGCAGGGCATAGTCGATGAGGGCCGGGATCTTCTCCCCCTGGCCACTCCAGGCGAAATATTCGAAGTGACCGAAGCGCAGGTGACTCGGCGCGGTGCGCAGCACGGTCGCCCCAGCCTCCACCTGCTCCCGATAGATGGGCTCCTCGCTGCCCACCAGCACCAGGGCGCGGGTGGTGGGGATGCCGAGGGCATGCAGCGCCTCCGAAGCCAGGTATTCGCGGATGCTGGAGCGCAGCACGGCGCGACCGTCGCCGAAGCGGGAGAAGGGGGTCTTGCCCGCCCCCTTCAGGTGCAGATCCCAGCGGCTGCCATCGGGCGCTTGCTGCTCCCCGAGCAGCATGGCGCGGCCATCCCCCAGGCGCGGGCTGTAGCCACCGAACTGGTGACCCGCATAGACCTGGGCCACCGGCTGCATGGTTGCCAGCGGCTGGCCCAGGCCGCAACAGGCGAGCCAGTCCGCCTCAGCGACCCCCTCCAGCCCCAGCTCGCGCAGCAAGTCGTGGTTGAGATGCAAGAGCCTGGCGTTGTGCAGCGGCTGGGGCGCCACGGGCTCGCAGGCCCAGGGCAGTTCGGTGGCGAAAGTATTGATCAGCTTCATGGTGGTGCGGGTCGTCCCTGCGTATGCTCGTGTCTCTCTTTATACCGCCGCCGGCCCCTCTTGGGCCAACGGTCGATACCGCTATTTCAAATCGAGGAAGTGAAGATGCAAAAATGGGTCTATGCCCTGCCCCTGCTGGCACTGATATACGGCCACTTCGCCAATGCGGCCGATGTGGTGGCAGGCGAGGCGAAGGCCGTGCTGTGCGCCGCCTGTCATGGACCCGAGGGCAAGGCCAGCGTGCCCGTCTATCCCAACCTGGCGGGCCAGAACGCCCCCTATCTCGTCAAGCAGTTGAAGGCGTTCAAGGACGGTCAGCGCAAGGATCCCATGATGGCCCCCTTTATGGCGGCGCTGACCGAGGCGGATATGGAGAACCTGGCGGCTTACTATGCTGGCTTGAAGTAGTGAAAAATATCACTGTGGCAGTGAATTAGTTCACCAAATACGCACAAGGCAGTTCGTTAAACTGCCTTTGACGAGAGGGTCGGCCACCCGATTGGGCATTAGTTACTCGCCTTCGATCATGGACATTATCGTCGACCGCATCTCCACCCGCATAGTTCTGCTAACGGCGGCTGCCTTTGTAAGTGGCCCTGCTACCGGTGGTGGCTCGTCTTTCTGAGCCGCTCTGCTATCGGCGGCAGTACTCGATAATCAGGTCCATAAAGGCCTCACCGAAGCGCTCCAGCTTGCGGTGGCCGACCCCGTTCACCGCCAGCATCTCGTCCTCGGTCATGGGCATCAGCTGCGCCATCTCTACCAGAGTCGCGTCGTTGAACACCACGTAGGGCGGCACTTCTTCCTCTTCGGCGATCTGCTTGCGCAAATTGCGCAGCTCCTTGAACAGCCGCTTGTCGTAATTCGCGCTGTCGAGCAGGCTGCTGCGCTTCTCCTTACGACTGGAGATGGGTTGCAGCCGTGGCACCGCCAGGGTCAACGCCAGCTCGCCGCGCAGCACGGGGCGGGCCGCCTCGGTCAATTGCAGCACCAGGTTGCGAGTGATGTTCTGGGTCAAGAGTCCCTTGTGGATCAGTTGGCGGATGACGCTCATCCAGTATTCGTGGCTCTGATCCTTGCCGATACCGTAGGTCGACAGCTTGTCGTGGCCGTGATCCTTGATGCGCTGGTTAAGGGAGCCGCGCAGTACCTCCACCACGTAACCCACCCCGAAGTTCTGCCCCACCCGCCAGACGCAGGAGAGCGCCTTCTGGGCATCTTGGGTGCCATCATAGCTCTTGGGGGGATCCAGGCAGATGTCGCAGTTGCCGCACGGCTTGTCGTTGTACTCGCCAAAGTAGTTCAGCAGCACCTGACGGCGGCAGGTTTGCGCCTCGGCAAAGGCCGCCATCACGTTCAGCTTGTACTGCTCTACCTGCAGTTGCTGCGGGTTTTCTATGTTGTCGAGCAGGCGGCGCACCCGGCCTATGTCGGCGGGATCGTACAGCAGCAGCGCCTCGGCCGGGGTGCTGTCACGGCCCGCCCGGCCCGTCTCCTGATAATAGGATTCGATGTTCTTGGGGATGTCGTAGTGCACCACGAAGCGCACGTTCGGCTTGTCGATGCCCATGCCGAATGCCACCGTCGCCACCACGATTTCGACGTCGTCCTTGAGGAAGGCATCCTGGGTGCGCAGACGTTGCTCCAGCGGCAGGCCCGCATGGTAGGGCGCCGCCTTGCAGCCGTGGCGGGAGAGCCGCTCCGCCACTTCTTCTACCCGGTTGCGGCTGGAGCAGTAGACGATGCCGCAGTTGCCCTTCTGGCTCTGCACGTAGCGCAGCAGCTGCTCCGCCGCCTTGAACTTCTCCACCAGGCTGTAGCGGATGTTCGGCCGGTCGAAGCTGGCGGTGTGGATAAAGGGGTCGTGGAGTTCCAGCCGGTGCAGCATGTCGCTGCGGGTCGCCTCGTCGGCGGTGGCGGTGAGCGCCACCACGGGCACCTGGGGGAACCACTGCTTGAGCCGCCCGAGCGCCGCGTATTCCGGTCGGAAATCGTGGCCCCACTGGGAGACGCAGTGGGCCTCGTCGATGGCGAACAGGCCGAGCGGCAGCTCAGCCAACCGGTCCATGAAGTCGTGCTGCAGCAGGCGCTCCGGCGAGACATAGACCAGTTTTATCTCGCCACGGCGCATGGCGGCGAAGTTCTGGATCATCTCCTCCCGGCTCAGCGCCGAGTTGATGTAGGCCGCCGCCACGCCGTTGGCGCGCAGGCTGTCCACCTGATCCTTCATCAGCGAGATAAGGGGCGAGACCACCACCCCCAGACCGGGGCGCAGCAGGGCCGGGATCTGGTAGCAGAGGGACTTGCCGCCGCCGGTGGGCTTGAGCACCAGGGCATCGCGCCCCGCCACTATCTGCTCGATGATCTCCAGCTGACCCGGCCGGAATTGCTGGTAGCCGAACACAGCCTGCAGCAGGGCAAGCGGCGTCTGTGGCACAGCATCGGGCTGAGAGTCTGGCTGGATGTCGGCGATAGCGGTCATGGGCTCTCCTTTGGGGTCGCCATTCTAAAGCAGCCGCCGCTCACAATAAACCTGCCATTGCGACTGTTACAGAACTGTTGCAGACTGGCTGGAGTTTTTACTCGGCTTGTCGCCAGGGATTGGGATCAGGGAATGAAACACATGCTCAAGAAGATGGCGCTCAGTGGCATCGCCAACCTGTTTGCCGAAAGGATGCCGTTCAACAAGCTGATCGGCATGCAGGTCACCCACTACGACTTCGAGAAGGTGGAGCTGCGCATCAGGATGGAAGACAAGCTCATCGGCAACCCCTTCCACAACATCTTGCACGGCGGCGTCACCGCCAGCCTGCTGGACGTGGCGGGGGGCATGATAGTCGCCGCCTCCTGTATCGACGAGCTGGAGGACTTCTCCCCCAGCTACCTCAAGGAGCGCTTCTCCCGCCTCGGCACCATAGACCTGCGGGTCGACTACCTGCGCCCTGGTCGTGGCAACGAGTTCATCGCCACCGCCCACATCATCCGCGCTGGCAGCAAGGTGGCCGTCGCCCGCATGGAACTGCACAACGAAGAAGGGACTCACATCGCCTTCGGAACCGGTACTTATCTCGTTGGCTAAGGGCTTTATTGCATAAAAACTACACTTCTAAGCTGATTTTAATCATTAGAATTGTTACCCCCTCCGCGCTCAGGGGTCCATACTGAAAGTCGGGATTGTGTGCAGAGGGAGGAATGCAGACGATGAGCGCGACACTGGCTACCAAACCATCCAGAGCCTTGCTGACACAGATCGAGCTCCTGCTCGACGAGGTACATACTCCCGAGTGTCGACACTGGTTGGAACAGGAGCTTGAGGGGTATTCTCTCTGTTCACCCCTGCCTTGGTATCGCATTATCGCCTGTCGGCAACGCGGTCACTTCTTGGATCTGAAGACGGGAAAATATTTGACCTGCCATATCGGTAGTCAAACGCTAAGCCAACGCGACCTGGCCCAAGTTCAGTTCATCTATGCCCGTGAACCCGCCGCCCATTATTTACTGCGCCATGATTCCGGTATCGAGCCCTGGCCAGAACAACTGCTGGAAGCGTATCGAGAGCAGTTGATCCCCGGCCATCTCTGCCTGCAAGCCTGGCATGAGCCCGTGTCTTCGTTGCGTGCACAACTGATGGAGGGAATCGAACATTTCATCAGCGAGTACCCCAAGCATGCGGCTCTGCAAACTCAGCACGGCTTCAAGGCATTGCGGCATCAACACTGGCATATCTGAGCAAGCGCCCATGGCGCAAGGAGGGCACCATAGACAAGACCCACAACGAGACTGCCACAATCTAGAATGCCGGAGTCAACATCAGACTCCACCAGTGGGCCACCGAGCGGTGGCCCTTTTATTGCCCGCGATGATTGCCTGCGTTGCGGCGCCACACCGGCTGGCAGACTGGCAGACAGACAGACAGACAGACAGACAGACAGATGTACCCTCTGCGGGAACCTTGGCGAAATCCAAATGCGAAAAGGCCGCTCATGGAGCGGCCTTTTCTAATGTGGTCGGTGTGAGAGGATTCGAACCTCCGACCCCTTCGTCCCGAACGAAGTGCGCTACCAAGCTGCGCTACACACCGATGTCTGCGGGGCGAGAATCTACCGAAAGCCCCGACATGACACAAGCCTTTTTTGATGTTAGGCAGAAAAAAATGGCTTTTAGCTCAATAACCCAGCAATTTGCGCAAAGATTGGCAAGAGTCCCGGATCGGGTCTTGCCTTGGCCCATTTATGACGGCAGCTGGAACTCGGCGGGCCCCAGCAGGCGGCGCCGCCAGTCGGCCACGACCCCATGCTCCAACCAATTCGCCGCGTGCTGACGCCAGTTGGGAGATAGCGCCGGATTGTCCAGCATCAGTTGCAGATCCGCTTCGTTGCGAACCTGATTGAACAGGATATCGGCGGCCCGCTTCACCGTCAGCTCGGGATAGGGTCTGTCAGCAAGTTGCAGCTCGGCGTCCGGTGCAACCTCACCCTCTTCCAGTACCCGCAGCAACCAGCCACAGCGACCGCTCAGCTGCATCACCTGGGAGAGATGGGCGTAACCGAAACGCTGATTGAGCTTGAAGCAGGGGGATCTCGGCTGGCTTATCTGCATCAGGGCTTCACCGAGGCGGTAGACGTCACCGATGCAGGCCTGCGCCTCGCTCAGTCCAAGGCCTGAGAGGTTCTCGCCAAAGGCGGCGGGTTGCCAGGGAGTGCGTGGCGCTGGCAAGCCGAGGGCGGTTTGCCAAGTCTGCCACCAGGCATAGTGTTCGGCGGGATAGTAATGCAGTGCCCGCTCAGAGCCACCGTGATGGCGCTGGTCGCTCTGCTCATCGCCAGCGAGACCGAGGAAACCGCACCACAGGGGGCTGTCGACGGCTTGCTTGTGGATGGCACTGACCAGGCCGGGAGCCTGCTCGGGATTCAATTCGGCGCCCTGGCCGACAAAGAGGGAGATCCGCATTCTATCCTCCTGAGGGATGAGAGAATGCGGATCTTATCACGACGTCAGGCGACTGCCTGCATCTGGGTGGTCATGGCAATTTCGGCACGGCGGCGTTTCTCCGCCTTGGCCATCAGGTACCAGCTGCCGAAGGTGAACAGGGACACCGACAACAGGATCAAACTGGCCACCGCGTTGATCTCGGGTTTCACCCCGAGCCGCACCGCCGAGAACACTTCCATTGGCAAGGTGGTGGAGCCCGGGCCCGAGACGAAGCTCGCCAGCACCAGGTCATCCAGAGACAGGGCAAACGACATCATGCCACCCGCCGCCAGCGAGGGGGCGATCATGGGGATGGTGATCAGGAAGAACACCTTCCAGGGTTTGGCCCCCAGATCCATGGCTGCCTCTTCGATGGAGAGATCCAGTTCCCGCAGTCGTGCCGACACCACGATCGCCACATAGGCGGTACAGAAGGTGGTGTGAGCGATCCAGATGGTCACCATGCCCCGCTCCGCCGGCCAGCCTACCAGTTGGGCCATGGCCACGAACAGCAGCAGCAGGGAGAGGCCGGTGATCACCTCTGGCATGACCAGAGGTGCCGTCACCAGGCCACCGAACAGGGTACGGCCACGGAAGTGCGGGATCCGGGTCAGCACGAAGGCCGCCACCGTACCCAGCGCCACCGCCGCGATGGCGGTGTAGCAGGCGATCTCGAGAGATCGCAGCACGGACCCTATCAGTTGCTTGTTGTCCAGCAGGCCGAAATACCACTTCAGGGACCAGCCACCCCATACCGTCACCAGCTTGGAGGCGTTGAAGGAGTAGATCACCATGATGATCATGGGCAGATAGATGAACAGCAGCCCAAGCCACAGCATCAGCTTGGCAAAACCGAAGCGCTTCATACTTTACCCTCCGGCTCTTTCGCCTGGTTGCGGTTGAACAGGGATGGTACGGGGACAATCAACAGCGCCGTCTTCATACCTTGCCCTCCAATTCCTTCGCCTGGTTGCGGTTGAACAGGATGATGGGAACGATCAACACCGCCAGCATCACCACCGCCAGGGCGGAGGCCACCGGCCAGTCACGGTTGTTGAAGAACTCCTGCCACAGCACCTTGCCGATCATCAGGGTCTCCGGACCGCCAAGCAGTTCCGGGATGACGAATTCACCCACCACCGGGATAAACACCAGCATGCAGCCGGCGATGATGCCGTTCTTGGAAAGCGGCACCGTGATCTGCCAGAACCGGGTCAGGTTGCGGGCGCCAAGATCCGAGGCCGCCTCCAACAGGCTCTGGTCATGCTTCACCAGGTTGGCGTAGAGCGGCAGCACCATGAACGGCAGGTAGGAGTAAACGATGCCGATGTAGACCGCCAGGTTGGTGTTGAGGATCTGCAATGGCTCATTGATGATGCCTATGCCCATCAGCAGGCTGTTGAGCAGCCCGTTGTTGCTGAGGATCCCCATCCAGGCGTAGACCCGGATCAGGATCGCGGTCCAGGTCGGCATCATGATGAGCAGCAGCAGAACTGTCTGGGTCTCCTTGTTGGCCCGGGCAATGGAATAAGCCATGGGGTAGCCGATCAGCAGGCAGAGTATGGTGCTGACGAAGGCCATCTTGAGGGAGCCCAGATAGGCCGCGATATAGAGCTCATCCTCCTGCAGCAGCAGGTAGTTGCCCATGTGCAGCAAGATGGTGAGCTGATCGTCGGCCCAGCTCACCACGTCCGTGTAGGGCGGGATGGCCACGTCCGCTTCGGCGAAGCTGATCTTCACCACTATGATGAAGGGCAGCAGGAAGAACAGGAACAGCCAGAAGAACGGGATGCCGATCACCAGCTGGCGCCCGCCCAGTTTCTTCAGTCGTCTCAATGCCTTCATGATTGCAATACCACGCCGCTGTCATCTTCCCAGTAGAGGAACACCTGGTCATCCCAGGTCGGCCGCTTGCCGTGGCGTTCGGCGTTGGCGATGAAGGCCTGCACGATTTTGCCCGAAGGCAACTGGATGTGATAAACGGAGTGACCGCCGAGGTAGGCGATGTCATAGACCAGCCCCTTGGTCCAGTTGAAGTCGGGATGCTCCAGATCGCTCGGCTTCTGGGTGCTCATCAGCAACTTCTCGGGGCGCAGGGCATAGCTTACCTTCTTGTTCTCGGCGCGGGAGCTGATGCCGTGGCCCACGTAGATGGGCTGCTCCAGATCCGCACAGGCTATGGTGGCGTGGTCCTGCTCATCTTCCACCAGCAGGCCGTCAAACAGGTTGACGTTGCCGATGAACTCGCACACCAGCCGGCTGGCCGGGGTCTCGTAGATGTCCATCGGGCTGCCGATCTGCTCGATGCAACCGAGGTGCATGATGGCGATCCGCTCGGCCATGGTCATGGCCTCTTCCTGATCGTGGGTCACCATGACGCAGGTCACGCCGACCCGCTCGATGATTTCGACCAGTTCTAGTTGCATCTGGGAGCGCAGCTTCTTGTCCAGGGCCCCCATGGGCTCATCCAGCAGCAGCAGCTTGGGCCGCTTGGCCAGGGAGCGCGCCAGTGCCACCCGCTGGCGCTGGCCACCGGAGAGCTGATGGGGCTTGCGACGGGCATACTGGGTCATCTGCACCAGCTTGAGCATCTCCTCCACCCTGGCATCGATCTCGCTTTTGGCCAGACTGTCCTGCTTGAGGCCGAAGGCGATATTCTGGGCCACCGTCATGTGAGGGAACAGGGCGTAGGACTGGAACATCATGTTGATCGGACGCTCGTAGGGCGGCATGTCGGTAATGTCGACCCCGTCCAGGAACAGGCGCCCCTCGGTGGGACGCTCGAACCCGGCCAGCATCCGCAGCAAGGTCGACTTGCCGGAGCCGGAACCACCCAGCAGGGCGAAGATCTCGCCCTTGTGGATGTTGAGAGACACGTTATCGACCGCCAGCGTTTCGTCGAACTGCTTGCTAACCCTGTCTATTTTGACCAGCACTTCTTTACGCTGCTGGCTGCCCTCGAGGGCTTTCTTGTAGGCACTGGAGGCTATCGCCATCACCAAACTCCCAAACGTGATACCGGCCGGGGCCGATCCATCAATACAACTGGCGCCCCGGGATGGGCGCCAAGGTTAGGTTCCGGACTTGATCTTGGTCCAACTCCGGGTGATCAGGCGCTGCACCGAGCGTGGATGTGCATCCTGCACATACAACCGCTCCAGCACCGCCTGGGGGGGATAGACTGACTCGTCATCGCGCACACGCTTGTCCATGTATTCTCCCGCCTTGGTGTTGGGGTTGGCATACCCCACGTAGTCGCTCACCTTGGCGATCACCTGAGGATCGAGAATGTAGTTGATAAGCTCGTGTGCCTCTTTGACATTGGTGGCATCGGCCGGGATCGCCATCATGTCGAACCAGAGGTTGCCACCCTCTTTCGGGATGCTGTAGGCAATGTGGATCCCCTTGCCCGCCTCGTCGGCCCGGGCCGCCGCCTGCAGGATGTCGCCGGAGAAACCCGCCGCCACACAGATGTCGCCGTTGGCGAGATCGCCTATGTACTTGGAGGAGTGGAAGTAGGCCACATAGGGGCGCACCT
Organism: Aeromonas lusitana; assembly: GCF_002812985.1. Taxonomy (GTDB): domain Bacteria; phylum Pseudomonadota; class Gammaproteobacteria; order Enterobacterales; family Aeromonadaceae; genus Aeromonas; species Aeromonas lusitana. The sequence goes on along the minus strand of NZ_PGCP01000015.1, from coordinate 59,305 downwards.
TCAGCAACTGCTCCTCGGCACGCTTGAGATCCGCCGGATCATGGCTGTTGGGGTTGAGCCCCAGATAGTTCAGCGCCGCCGGGATCATCTCGTCCGCCGAGTCGAGGAAGGCAACCCCGCAACTGGACAGCTTCTTCATGTTTTCCGGCTCGAAGATGAACGCCCAGGAGTCAATCTTGTCGACCCCCAGCACGGCTTTTACCTTCTCGACGTTGTAACCGATGCCGTTGGTACCCCACAGGTAGGGCACGGCGTATTGGTGACCCGGATCCACCTTGTCGAGCTGCTTGAGCAGCAAGGGATCCAGGTTGGCCATGTTCGGCAGCAGGGCGGGATCCAGTTTCTGGAAAGCCCCCGCCTTGATCTGCTTGGCCAGGAAATTATTGGAGGGCACGACCAGATCATAACCGGTACGGCCGGTCAGCAGCTTGCCTTCCAGCGTCTCATTGGAGTCGAACACGTCGTAGACGGTCTGGATCCCGGTCTTCTGCTGGAAGTCACTGAGGGTGGTCGTTCCGATATAATCGGACCAGTTGTAAAAATGAACCACAGGGGCTGCCTGGGTCAGATTTGCAAACCCCAGGGTCAGGGCCAGCGTCGCTATCTTGGTCGTGTGCACTTATCAGTCCTCTTGGTGTGTGAATGCCAGTCGCGCATCCTTACGCGCCGTCCAACCTTGTCGGGTGGTCACCTCCCTCCCGGCCGAACTGCGGACCGGGAGGGGTATTCGTCACTTATTTACCCGATTTGATCTTGGTCCAGCTGCGGGTCATTACACGCTGTACTTTGGCCGGCAGCGCCGGGAAGGTATAGATTTTCGCCATGGTGGCCTCGGACGGGTAAACCCCTGGATCCGAGCTGATGGCCTTGTCCACAAACTGAGTGGAGGCGCTATTGCCATTGGGCGCATGAATCTGGTTGGTGATGTTGGCGATCACCTCAGGCTTCATCAGATAGTTCAGGAAGATATGAGCCTCTTCCACGTTCTTCGCATCGGCCGGGATGGCCAGCATGTCGAAGAAGCTGCCCGCCCCCTCTTTCGGGATCACATAGGTCAGATTGACGCCGTTCTTGGCCTCGACCGCCCGCGCCTTGGACTGTTGCAGGTCCATGGAATAACCCACCGCCACACAGATGTTGCCGTTGGCCAGATCCGAGATGTACTTGGAAGAGTGGAAGTAAGCCGTGTAGGGACGGATGGAGAGGAACAGTTCCTCCGCCTTCTTCAACTCATCCGGCTTCTGGCTGTTCGGATCAAAGCCCAGATAGAGCAGGGCAGCCGGCAGCATTTCGGTCGGTGAGTCGAGGAAGGAGACGCCGCACTCCTTCAGCTTGGCCATGTTCTCCGGCTTGAACACCAGATCCCAGGAGTCCAGCGGCGCATCCGCACCCAGCACCGCCTTCACCTTGTCGATGTTGTAGGCGTAGCCGATGGTGCCCCACAGATAGGGTGCCGAGAACTGGTTACCCGGATCGCTTGGCTCGAGTGCCTTGAGCAAGGCGGTATCCAGGTTTTTCCAGTTGGAGATTTTGGACTTGTCCAGCTTCTGGAAGACGCCTGCCTGGATCTGCTTGGCCAGGAAGGAGTTCGATGGCACTACGATGTCATAACCCGAACTGCCCGCCAGCAACTTGGCTTCCAGCACTTCGTTGCTGTCGAACACGTCATAGATCACTTTGATGCCCGTCTCTTTCTGGAAGTCTTCCAGAGTATTTGGCGCGATGTAATCGCTCCAGTTGTAGACGTGCAGCACCTTCTCGTCGGCCATCGCCCCGGTACTCATCATGACCAGCGCCACGGAAGCAGCCATCATTCCCTTTTTAAAAGACATAGTCCTTGTCTCCTAAGCAAATTGTATGCGTAAGCCAATCTGCCTGGTTTCAGCCTATTCCTGCAGCTTTGCCGCCGTCAGATCCAGACTGATCCTGGCCAGTTTGACCAATTCATCTACCTGTTCCTCGGTGATCACCAAGGGGGGCGATATGATCATGGTATCGCCGACCGCCCTCATCACCAAGCCATTGTTAAAGCAGAACTCCCGACAAGTCATCCCGGCTTGCAGCTCGGCCGGGAAGCGGCGCTTGGTCTGCTTGTCCTGCACTATTTCCAACGCGGCGACCAGACCTTTCCCCCGGGTTTCTCCCACCAGCGGGTGATCGGCCAATTCGCTCCAGCGGCGTTGCAAATAGGGGCCGATGTTATCATGAATTCGCTTAACTATGCTTTCGCTTTGCATAAGCTTAATGTTGGCAATGGCCACGGCGCAGGCCACGGGATGACCGGAATAGGTGAAGCCGTGATTGAACTCGCCCCCCTCTTCCACCAGCACCTTGGCGACCCTGTCCCCCACCATCACGGCCCCCATCGGCAGATAGCCGGAGGTGATGCCCTTGGCCAGGCACATGAGATCCGGCTTGATGCCAAACCCTTCGCTGGCGAACCAGTGGCCGGTGCGCCCGAAGCCGCAGATCACCTCGTCGGCGATGAGCAGGATGCCGTACTTGTCGCAGATGCGCTGGATCTCGGGCCAGTAGCTGGCTGGCGGTATGATGACGCCGCCGGCGCCCTGGATGGGCTCACCGATAAAGGCGGCCACCTTGTCCACCCCCAGTTCCAGGATCTTCTGCTCCAGCTGCTGGGCACGTTCCAGCCCGAAGTCGTGGGCACTCATCCCCTGTCCTTCACCGAAGTGATAGGGTTGATCGATGTGCACTATGCCGGGGATCGGCAGGCCGCCCTGGGCGTGCATGCCCTTCATGCCGCCGAGGCTGGCACCGGCCACGGTCGAGCCGTGATAGGCGTTGTGGCGGCTGATGATCACCTGCTTGTCCGGCTGCCCCTTGCTGGCCCAGTAGTGGCGGACCATGCGCAGCACGGTATCGTTGCACTCGGAGCCAGACCCGGTGAAGAAGACATGGTTGAGATGCGCCGGCGTGATCTCGGCCAGCAGGGTCGCCAGCTCGGCGGCGGGGGGATGGCTGGTCTGGAAGAAGAGGTTGTAATAGGGCAGCTGCTGCATCTGTTTGGTTGCCGCGTCCACCAGCTCCTGGCGGCCATAGCCCATGTTGACGCACCACAGGCCCGCCATCCCGTCCAGGATGCGGCGCCCGTCGGAGTCTTCCAGATAGACGCCTTCGGCCTTGGTGATGATGCGGCTGCCCTTCTTGTTCAGGGCCTGAAAATCGGTAAAGGGATGCAGGTGGTGGCTGGCGTCCAGTTGTTGCCACTCACGGGTAGTGTGTTGCATTGCTTGCTCCTCGGTTCCTTCGATTTAAGCGATGTTCTTCTATGAATTCATGATGCGGCTGACAGCACCCAGGTCATTGCCACGCACGGGTGGCTCGCGGGTATTGCGCTGCACAGCTTGCTGCTCGAGTCATGGACGGGAGAGACCCATGCCGGCCTCTCCCTGTGGTGGTCAGGCGCGCCTCGCGCCAGGGGCTCACACGTTCAGCAGCAGGAACTCCCGCTCCCAGCGGCTGATCACCCCGAAGTAGGTCTCGTACTCCTTGCGCTTGACCGCAACGAAGGCTCGAATGAAGCGCTCACCCAGCATCTCCTTGATGGGTTCACACTGCTCCAGATGGCTGAGGGATTCCTCCAGCGAGCGGGGCAGGCTGTAGGGCAGGTCATAGGCGCTCGCCTTCATCTCCTGCAACGGCTCCAGCTTCTCCATCATGCCGAGATAGCCGCAGGCCAGGGTGGCGGCCAGAGCCAGGTAAGGGTTGGCATCGGCGCCGGCGAAGCGGTTCTCGACCCGGCGCGCGCTGGGATCGGAGAAGGGCACACGCAGGCCACAGGTGCGGTTCTCCACCCCCCACTGCACGTTGCGTGGGGCGCTCTCGCCGAAGGTGAGGCGGCGGTAGGAGTTGACGTTCGGTGCCAGCAGGGCGGTCACCGCCGGGGTGTATTTCTGCAGACCGGCGATGAAGTGCATGAACAGGGCAGAGTTGCCACCCTCGCTGGTGCCAAACAGGTTGCGACCGTCCGCGTCCTCCAGGCTCTGGTGGATATGCATGGCGGAGCCCGGCTCGTCACTCATGGGCTTGGCCATGAAGGTGGCGTAGATGCCATGCTTGTGCGCCGCCTCGCGCATGGTGCGCTTGAACAGGAACACCTGATCCGCCAGATCGATGGCGTCACCGTGCAGGAAGTTGATCTCCATCTGGGCGGCGCCGGATTCGTGGATCAGGGTGTCCACCTCCAACTCCTGCGCCTCGCAGTAGTCGTACATGTCCTCGAAGATGGGATCGAACTCGTTGACCGCATCGATACTGAAGGATTGGCGCGCCGTTTCAGGACGGCCATTGCGGCCCACCGGCGGCACCAGGGGATAGTCGGGGTCTTCGTTGCGCTTCACCAGATAGAATTCGAGCTCTGGCGCCACCACCGGCTTCCAGCCCTGCTTCTCGTAAAATGACAGGACCCGGCGCAGCACGGAGCGCGGCGCTATGTCGATGAGCTTGCCATTGATGTCGAAACAGTCGTGGATCACCTGAGCGGTCGGCTCCAGTGCCCAGGGCACGAAACGAATGGTGTTGGGATCGGGGTAGAGCTGCATGTCCCGCTCCAGCGGGTCTATCATGCTGTCGTCATCCGGGTACTCGCCGGTCACCGTCTGGGTGAAGATGACCTCGGGCAGCCGCATGCCCCCTTCGCGCAAAAATTTGTTGGCTGGAATGATCTTGCCTCTGGCATTACCGGTGAAATCCGGAAACAGGCACTCCACTTCCGTGATGCGATTGTTCTCCATCCAGCCCTTGATACTGTCCATGTTAAACCCCGACTTTACGGTTGTCATTGGCAAGGGTGTCTAATATAAGGAACACCCTTGTTAAATAAATGTAATCGACCACACCATAAAAGCCCGCGACAAAGCCCTTTGTCAAGCGGTGGTGTTTAAAAAACTATAAACAATGGCCTATATAATGACCAAGGCGGCACCAAATACTAAACACCTTGTGCCCCTATCAAGTCACTGCAAAGCCGATGCCAACGGCGGATAAATCCCAGACAGTTCTCAGTCAGACCCTGTCTGATGAGGGCCATTTCTTTGCAAGGGCGCACAATCCTTATTCGATATGCTTTGCATACCTGCATTTTTTTGGTACAAGGCCCGCCCTGATTTGCACTCTCCTGCATGGATTTGGTGCAAATCGGGTGACAAGGGCTTGGTCTGCAGGCAGACAGCCCCCATAAATGGGAAAAATTGGGAAACTGACTGGTAGCAAACCGTATGTGTGATTTCATGACTGAAGACCAACTGACCTTCTACAAGGGCCAGATCGAGCGACAAATCGTCGAGCTCGAAGAACGTCTCAACTCCCAAGCCAGCCAGGCCATCGCCACCGATACCAACGAGATGGCCGATGAGATCGACCGTGCCAGCATCGAGGAGGCTCGCCGTCTGGAGCTGAACCGCATCGAGCACGACAAGTTGCATCTGCGCAAGCTGAGAGGGGCGTTGAAACGCATCAACGAAGGGGATTTTGGCTACTGCGAATCCTGCGGCGACGAGATCTCCCTCAAGCGGCTGCAGGCACGTCCTGAGTCCCGTTTCTGCGTCGAATGCCAGAGCACCAAGGAATTCAACGATACCCACGTGTTCCGTCGCGTCGCCTGATTCTTCTGATAGACTCCGGGCAAGTCCCGGAATCTATCAGGAGAGCAGAGAGTGAAATGGCTCATCAAGCTGTGTTTGTGCCTGCCGCTGCTGGCACAAGCACAGACCCTCACCGTCAAGGTCCCCAGCCGACCGATCAACGACCTCGATAGCGAATACCAGCTCAAGCTGCTGGAACTGGCCCTCACCAAGGCCGGACAACCGTTCAAGCTGGAACGGGTCGAACTCAACCTCAATCAGTACAGCCTGCAGCAAGAGCTGCGCAAGGGCAAAACCATCAATGTATTCTGGATGGGTACGTCCAGCGATCTCGAATCCTACCTCCTCCCGGTGCCCATCCCGCTGTTTCGCGGTCTGGAAGGCTTGCGCATCTCCTTCATCCACAGCGACGCACAGGAGAAGTTCAACCAGGTCAATGGCCTCGCCGACCTCCAGAAATTGAAGGCGGCGCAAGGGGTGGGCTGGGCCGATAACAAGATCCTGGAACAGGCCGGCATCCCCACCTATGCGGGCCGTTACAGCAACCTGTTCCGCCTCATCAACGACGGTGACAAGCTCGACTTCTTCCCGCGCAACGTGGTGGAGATCTTCGCCGAGCGGGCCGAACTGGCGGCGCAATACCCCAATCTCGCCATCGAGCAGCATCTGCTGCTGCGCTACCCCTTCGCCGAATTTTTCTTCGTCAGCCCAGAGTCCCCCAAGCTGGCCAAGGCGATCCAGACCGGTCTTGAACGCGCCTACGCCGATGGTAGCTTCATGGCGTTTTACCGCGAGAGTCCCAAGATCCGTGAGGCCCTGGCCAGCGCCAACCTGGACCGGCGCCTCACCATCCACCTGACCAACCCGGACATGACCCCTCTGCTGAGGAGCATCCCGGCCCAATACTGGGATTACCCGCCGGTGGGCACGGCGCCCAGGGAGACGTCGGCCGCACAGTGACAAGGCCCGTTCAAAGGACCGCAAACTGACCACAGACCCGCCCGGGATGGGCGGGGTGACCAGTTTCAACTACAGCACCAGGGAGGTGCCATGAAACGACTCGAACAATGGTTCAGCGACTATGGTCAGAGCCACCGCCACCCGGTCAACATCGCCATCCACAAGGTGGCGGTACCCGGTATCTACCTGTGCGGGCTCGCCCTGCTCTGGTGCCTGCCCAATGGGCCCCTGCCACCTGGTATCAACTGGGCCATGCTGGCAGCCATTCCCGTGCTGCTGTTCTACCTGCGCCTCTCGGTCCCGCTGTTCTTCGGCATGGCGGCCCTCACCGGCCTCGGCCTGCTGGCCTGCCAGTGGTGGCAAGGGCCTCTTTTGCTGCCGGCGATCATCGGCTTCGTGCTACTCTGGATAGCCCAGTTTGTCGGCCATCGGATCGAGGGTAAACGCCCCTCCTTCCTCGCCGACCTGCAGTTTCTGCTGATCGGCCCCGCCTGGGTGCTGGCCAGCCTCTATCGTCGCTTGGGCCTCCCCTACTGAGGCCAGGAGAAAGTGCCATGTCGTATCTCAGCCCCCTGCCCCTGTTGCTGACCGCCCTGCTCGCCGCCCCGGCCTTCGCCGACAAGGCGGATCCCATCGGTGAGGTGAGCACCGCCTTCAAGCTGGTCGGCCCCAATCACAAGATCGTGATCGAGGCGTTCGACGATCCCAAGATTGCCGGGGTCGCCTGTTACCTGGCGCGCCCCAAGACCGGGGGCGTCAAGGGTGGGCTCGGGCTGGCGGAAGATCCCTCCCATGCCTCCCTGTCGTGCCATCAGACGGGCCCCATCAGCTTGCCAGCCAAATTGAAGGAGGGGGAAGAGGTGTTCGACGTCAGCACCTCCCTGGTGTTCAAGGAGCAGAAAGTGGTGCGTTTTTACGACGAAAAGCGTAACGCCTTGGTTTATCTGACTTACAGCACCAAATTGGTGGATGGTTCTTACAAAAGCGCGGTGAGCGCGGTCCCCATCATGCCGTGGGGCTAAATCCCCACAATTTATCTCGTGATGAAGGCCAGCGGTTGTTGTAATTTAACCACATCGATATCTGCGGAGAGCGCACCATGAAAGTCGCCGTTTTCAGTACCAAGAGCTATGACAAGGAACACTTCACTCAGGCCAACAGCCAGTACGGCTTCGAGCTGGAGTTCTTCGACGTTCGGCTGGAAGCCAAGACAGCCCGCCTCGCCCATCACTTCCCCGTGGTCTGCCTGTTCGTCAACGACGACGCGGACCGCGAGGTACTGACCGAGCTCGCCGCCAACGGCACCAAGGTGATCGCCTTGCGCTGCGCCGGCTACAACAACGTGGATCTGGTCGCCGCCAAGGAGCTGGGGCTGAAAGTGGTGCGGGTGCCCGCCTACTCACCGGAGGCGGTGGCCGAGCACGCGGTCGGCCTCATGATGACACTCAACCGCCGCATCCATAAGGCCTATCAGCGCACCCGCGACGCCAACTTCTCCCTGGAAGGCCTGGTCGGTTTCAACATGCATGGCCGCACCGCCGGCATCATAGGCACCGGCAAGATAGGCATCGCCACCCTGCGCATCCTCAAGGGCTTCGGCATGCGCCTGCTGGTGAGCGATCCCTATCCGAACCAGGCGGCCATCGATCTCGGCGCCGAGTACGTGGATCTCGATACCCTGTTCCGCCAGTCCGACGTCATCAGCCTGCACTGCCCCCTGTTCAAGGAGAACTACCACCTGCTGAACAAGGAGGCGTTCGCCAAGATGAAGGACGGGGTGATGATCATCAACACCAGCCGCGGCGGCCTGCTCGACTCCAACGCCGCCATCGAGGCGCTCAAGACCGCCCGCATCGGCGCCCTGGGGCTGGACGTCTACGAGGAGGAAGAAGATCTCTTCTTCGAGGACAAGTCCAACGAGGTGATCACCGACGATGTGTTCCGCCGCCTCTCCGCCTGCCACAACGTGCTGTTCACCGGTCACCAGGCCTTCCTGACCCGGGAGGCACTGCACGCCATCGCCGACACCACCCTCAGCAACATCCAGGCCATCGACCAGCAGGGCCACAGCGACAACGAGGTGGAATAAGCCTTCCCCCATTTAGTTCGCCATTCAGGTGCGCCGGGTTGTGAGACCCGGCGCCTTCGGGTAGGCTAGCCCCCCTTTTTTGTACAGGAGCCTGGCCGCCCATGTTTATCGGATTTGATTACGGTACCTCCAACTGCGCCGTCGCCGTGATGGAACAAGGCAGCCCCCGGCTGCTGACCCTGTCAGGCTCCCGCTACCTGCCCTCCACCCTGCACGCTCCCCACAGAGATGCCATCGCCGGCCTCTTGGCCGAACGGCTGACCCCTGCCCGGCAGACCGAATACCTCAAGCTGCGCGGTCCCGTGGTGACCCGGGCCCAGGCGGTACGCCGCCAGATGCGGGAAGAAGGGCTGATCGACGAGCTCAGCTTCGGCAACGCAGCCCTCGAGCGCTATCTGGAAGAGCCGGACGACGGCTACTACATCAAGTCCCCCAAGTCCTTCCTCGGTGCCTACGGCCTCAAGGCGCCCCAGATCGCCCTGTTCGAGGACATCGTCTGCGCCATGATGCTGCAGGTGCGCGAGGAGGCAGAGCAACAGCTCGGCCAGCCGGTGCGCGGCGCGGTGATCGGTCGCCCGGTCAACTTCCAGGGGTTGGCAGGGGAGGAGAGCAACCGCCAGGCCATCGCCATCCTAAGCGAGGCGGCCCGCCTCGCCGGCTTCGAGCAGGTGGAGTTTCTGTATGAACCCGTGGCAGCCGGTTTCGAATTCGAGGCCCGCCTCACCGAGGATGCCGTGGTACTGGTGGTGGATATCGGCGGCGGTACCACAGACTGCTCCATGCTACGCATGGGCCCGAGCCATCGCGATCAGCTGGATCGCAGCGGCGATCTGCTCGGTCACAGCGGCCAGCGCATCGGCGGCAACGACTTCGATATCCGGCTGACGGTGGAGGGCATGATGCCGCTGCTCGGCATGCACGAGACCCTCAAGACCGGCAAGCCGCTGCCCCATCCCCTGTTCTGGGACGCGGCAGCCATCAACGACGTCAGCGCCCAGAGCCGTTTCTACAGCCTGGATACCGCCCGTCAGTTGCAGGATCTGCAGCTCGACAGCCAGCCCGGCAGCAAGCTCTCGCGCCTCGCCAGCCTGCGGGCTCACAAGCTGAGCCACCAGCTGGTGTGGCGGGCCGAGCAGGGCAAGATCGCCCTGTCCGACCATGAGCTCAACCAGCAGTCCCTGAGCGAGCTGGAGAAGGGGCTGGCGGCCGAACTCAGCCGTCCCCAGCTGGCCTCCGCCTCGGCGCCCCTGCTGGAGAAGATAGGGGAGCTGATGGACGAGGCCATTGCCGTCGCCGGCGTGCAGCCGAGCCGGGTCTTCGTCACAGGTGGCAGTGCCCAGTCGCCGCTCATCAAGGCCTTTATCCGCCAGAAGCTGCCGGCGATCCCGCTGGAAGGGGGCGATGATTTCGGCTCCGTGGCATCCGGTCTCGCCCGTTATGCCGAGCGGCTGTTTGCCAACTGATCCCGGATAGGTCAGAAGCTGCCCCCTATCTTCCGCTGGAAGGCAGCGATGACTTCGGCCCTGTGGCGTCCGGTCTCGCCCGTTATGCCGAGCGGCTGTTTGCCAACTGAGCCTGATATAGCAGAAGCGGTTCGCCGATAGAGAAGCAAAAGGGGTCACATTGTGACCCCTTTTGCGTGCGCCCCGACTCGGCCGGGGCGAGTGTTGCCATTTGCCGACACCCCCGATCCCATGAGGACGACAGAAGCGGTCGGGATCGCCCCCCCGCGCCCTGCCCCATGGGCACCGCCAGGGGTATGCTTGTCGCTCCCATCACCGGAGCCCCTTCAATGCCCAGATTTTTGCTACTGCTGCTCGCCTTGCTCCTGCTCAGCGCCTGCAGCAGTACTCCCGTCTTCGTCCAGCAAGATTTGCAGCACCACCACTGGGTGCTCGACAAGCTGGATGGCCAACCCGTCCCCAGCGGCCCGGACAATCGCCCCGACATCGAGATAGGTGAGCACTTCACCGTCAACGGCATCGCCGGCTGCAACCGCTACTTCGGCCAGGGTCACCTCGACGGGAACCGTTTCTGGGTCACCAGCCTCGGCAGCACCGCCATGGCCTGCCAGCCGCAGCTCGATCAGATAGAGCAGGCGGTACTCGCCACCCTGACGGAAGGGGCCACCCTGAGTGGCAGCGCAGAGATGCTGATCTTGAAGGGAAAACGGCACCGTTTGGAATACAAGCTGCGAGACTGGGTGTTCTAGGAGGCTCCAGGGCTCACGAAACCTGCGTCCATACAGGAACAAGTGGCCAGGCTGTGGCACAATATGAAGCACTGTTCGCAATGGAGGCTGCTTCAGCCATGTCGATGGATCGCCTGTTTGACAAGATCAAACAACTGCCCACAATCCCGAAACTGCTGCACGAGCTGATGCAGAGTTTCAATGACGAGAATGCCCGCATCGACGAGATAGCGGCCAAGATCGCCATGGATCAGGTCATCAGCGTCAAGGTGCTGCGGATGGCCAACTCGGCCGCCCTGCGGCGAGGCAACGAGGTGACCTCCATCGAGCAGGCGGTGATCCGGCTCGGCTTCAACCGGTTGCGCTCCGTGGTGGTCGCCTCCGGCATCATCAGCAGCTTCAAGGCTCCCCCCAGCTTCGACAAGAACCGCTTCTGGACCCAGACCTTCCAGGTCGCCACCATAGCCCGCACCCTGGCCCAGCAGACCAAGGTGGTGGATGCGGAGACCGCCTTCACCTGTGCCCTCATCCACAACATAGGCGAGCTGCTGATCCAGAGCACCCTGCCGGAAGAGGCCGAGCTCATCAACTTGGCCATCGAGAAGGGCAGCAGCCGGGTCGAGGCCCAGCGGGAGATGCTGGGGTTCGACTATGCCCAGCTCGGCGCCGAGCTGGCGCGGCGCTGGAACCTGTCGGAATCCTTCGTCGATGCCATCGCCCAGCAGCTGGATCCCCTCTCCTACCAGCCGGTCAGCAAGGAGGCCGTGCTGATCCGGCTCGCCGTGTTTGTCTCCTTCGCCTGGCATGCCGGGGTGCCGGCCCAGGCCATCATAGCCCGCTTCCCCAAGCCGCTGGCCAATGAGCTGGGACTGGATCCCGCCACCCTGGCGGATCAGCTCGAACAGCTCCATGAGCAGGGCAATGCCCTGGCCGATCTGCTCACCCAGTAGACTCACGCCCAGTCGACCAGAGCGGACAGGATCCTTGTCTCAATCTGGTCGGCCGGCACACACACAAGGTCACGAACGGGGTAATATCCCCTGGCCAACCTTTGACGCAGTAGAGACTATGACCCATCCCTTCCTGTTTCATCCCCAGGTGGCACCCTGGTTCAAAGAGAGTGCCGACACCCTGTTGCTCACCCTGTTCAGCGAGCTGGACGCGCCTATCCGGGAGGTGTGGCTGCGCCACGAGCCGGACAACGAGGAGTACCTGCTGGCCATGCGCCCGGTCTCGACCCGGGACAGGTTGCAGGTGTGGCAGGTCGAGCTGCCGCTCGCCAAGGGGCAAGACATTCATCTCTACTGCTTCAAGTGTCTCACCGACGAGGAGCAGTGGTGGCTGCACGGGGCCGGTATCAGCGCCGCCATGCCGCCGCGGGAGCAGCATTTTCGCTTCAACGGCCGCCACCAGCCGCCGACCTGGGTGCAGGATCAGGTGTTCTACCAGATCTTCCCGGACCGTTTCTGCAACGGCGACCCCTCGTTAAGCGTCCGTCATCACGAATACGAGTACCGGGGCAAGGCCGTCATCAGCAAGGCCTGGGGTGAGCCGGTCAGCCGCCAAGACGAGGGGCACGGTGCCTGCGAGTTCTACGGCGGGGATCTGGCGGGGATCGACGCCAAGCTGCACTACCTGCAGTCCCTCGGCATCACGGCGCTCTATCTCAACCCCATCTTCGACTCGCCGAGCAACCACAAGTACGACACCCAGGACTACTTCAAGGTGGACGCCCACCTCGGCACCAACGAGCAGTTCGCCGAGTTGACCCGCAACCTGCACCAGCGCGGCATGAAGATCATCCTGGACGCCGTGGTCAACCACACCTCCACCGAGCACCCCTGGTTCTGCCCGCCGCTCGGCGCCCAGCAGAATCCGGACTCCCCCTGGCGCAGCTTCTACACCTTCGATAAAGAAGGGGATTATGTCAGTTGGAAGGGGATCCGCAGTTTGCCCAAGCTGGATTTCTCCAGCGAGCAGGTGCAAGACGCTGTTTACCGCGCCGATAACGCCATCCTGCGCTACTGGATGCGGGCCCCATACCAGATCGACGGCTGGCGCTTCGACGTCATCCACATGCTGGGGGAGCGGGGCTCGGCCATCGGCAACAGCGGCCATGTGCGCGCCATTCGCGGCGCCGTGAAGCAGGAGAACCCGGACGCCTACGTGCTCGGCGAACACTTCTTCGAGGCGAGCCAGTGGCTGCAGGGGGATCAGGAGGACGGCGCCATGAACTACTACGGCTTCGCCCACCCGATCCGCGCCTTCCTGGCGGGGCAGGACATCGCCTACCACCCCATCAAGATCAGCGCCGAGGAGCTGGACCGCTGGCTCAAGCTGGCGCGGGCCCATATCCCGTTCAAGAACCAGCTGGCCCAGTTCAACCTGCTGGATAGCCACGACACCGCCCGCTTCCTGCACCTGCTGGGGGAGGACAAGCAGCGCATGCGCCTCGCCGCCACCCTGCTCATCACCTATATCGGCGTGCCGTCCATCTACTACGGCGACGAGGTGGGGCTCTCGGGCGGCAACGATCCGGACTGCCGTCGCTGCTTCCCCTGGGAGACCACGGACTGGGATCACGTGCTGCACGATCACTACCGCCGCCTGATCCAGCTGCGCCGCCAGCGCCCGGCCCTGCGCCGCGGCGACATCCAGACCCTCTACGCCGGCCCCCACAGCTATGTGTTCGCCCGCACCCTGCAAAGCGATCAGGTGGTGGTCGCCTGCAACCGCCACCCCACGGAGCCGCGCACCATCAGCCTACCCCTGTGGCAGACCGCCAGCCCCGCCAGCCGCTTCACCGACGCCTTCAACGGCGACAAGTTCGAGGTGGTGCAAGGGCAGATCCAGCTCACCATACCGGCCAACTCGGCCAGGGTGCTGCTGTCGAGCTGAGGGTCGCGACCATAAAAAACCGGAGCCTGGGCTCCGGTTTTTTTATTGTGCATCGCCGGCAGTGACGCATGCTGCCTCATTCTTGTTTCACTACGCAATAACACTACTTTACGTGAATGAGCTTCCATAACAGCCCACTACAACCACCTAAATCAGTAGTTGATGCTGATATAGGGCACTTCCGGCACGTCCCAATGCAGCTTGAGGAAGACGGTCAGCACGAAGAAGAAGTTCGCCAGCAGGTTCGCGAAGCGGTAGAGGATGGGATCGAAACGCACCCCGCTCTCCTCGAGGCGCACCAGCAGCCGCACCACCTTCTTGCTGCCGCAGCGACACAGATGCAATGTGGGGATGGGCTGGGGCCCCTGGGGCAGCACGAAGCCGGTCACCCGGCCGCGACTCGCCTCGTTGTAGTGATCATACCGCCCCTTCAGCCAGTCCAGGTCTTCCTCGAAGATACCGAGCCTGCCGCGCACCGAGCCGTTCAGGTTGTAGATAAGCCGCTGCAGGGTCGCCAGATCCGCCGCCATCTCGCGGGTCTCGGCCTCGGCGGGCAGCGCAGCGAGCACGGCCCCCACCTGGCAGCAGAGCTCGTCGGTGGCGATCTCGTAGTCGCACTGGAACTGGGTCTCGAAGATGAAGGGGTAGCAGAGCTCGCGCTTGTCTCTTGGCTTCTTGGGGTTCATGGCCGCATCTGGTCAGGGAAAAGGGCAGTGTGCCAGCCCGATGAGGGGCTGGCAAACCGCTCAAGTCATGGTTTGGTGTCAGACCTGGCCGAGCAGCCGGGCGGCCTCCAGCATCCGTTGGTTGAAACCCATAAAGCCGGCGCCCTGGGCATCGCTCTGACCTCGCGCCGCCAACACGGCCGGCGTCAGCGCCTGCTGCTGCGATGGGGGCAACAGGGTATCGGCCTGCTGCTGCAACTGGCCCAGCCTCGGCAGATAGTCCGCCAGGGGTTTCAGGCTCTCCTGCAGCGAGTGAGAGCCCTGATAGGCCTGGCTCAGCTTGGTGGACTGCCTGAGCTTGAGGGAATAAGAGGCCAGCTGGCTGTCGTCCAGCTGCAGGCCGTTCAACTTGTCCGCCAGCGTCTTGTCATCCCCGCCGAAGAAGTTGCCCGCCAGCTCGTCCAGCCCCTTCACCAGCCTGCCTATCGAGTCCATCTCATCGGCGTTCAGGTTCCCCTCCAGGGAGAAGTCGAAGCTCTGACTCGATTTCAGGCTGAACTGGCTGCCGCCCTCCTCCCCACGGGATTTGAACTGCCAGCTGTCGCGAAAGCGCAGTATCACCTTGTCCCCGTCCCGGGTCTCGATTTCGAGTGAGCTCTGCTGGCGGCTGGCCATCTCGGCCGCCCCCAGCTCAGTGCTTGACACCTCGCCGAAGAACTCCTTCTCGAAGGACTCCAGCCCGTTCTGGATCAACTTGTAGCTCTGATCCATGCCGGTCTTGATGTCTTCGTTGTCCGCCCAGCTGCCGAGCTGCTCTCTGGCGCCGCCAAAGCCCATGTCCACCCCCTTGCGGGCCTGGGCCAGCATCTCGGCCAGCTGGTCGTCGCTCTTGCCGTCCGCCCGCGCCGCCCCCAGCCGTCCGGTGACGAATTGCAGCACGTTGTCCGCGACCGACTGGTAGTCGAACAGGGTGTCCGGGGTGATCGCCTCCGGTGGATCCAGCTTGAACTCCTGGCTCTTGGGGGCCTGATAGTGCTGGCCATTGATCTCCAGGGCGAACTGCAGGGCCTGCTCAATCAGCCGCTGGGCCCATTTCGGCGGCTGGTTGAGGGAGACCTGATCCCCCTCCTCCGCCGGCTTGTTCTGGGCCGCCTGGGTTGCCTTGGGGGAGGCACCCACTCCCTTGGGTTGGGCCGCGCCCATGCCATCGATCTGCATCTTTCTTCCTCCCGCCAATAGTGGTGGATCGGTTATCGGCCCGACTGGACACTTCTTGACCATAAAAACTTGGAGAATCTGCGGCGGCCTCTTACAATCTTGCCCCTTTGGTTGGCCAAGGCCTTCCCCCGGTTTTTACCCGGCTCTGCCCGGTGCATGCGAGGTACCCATGACGCAATCACAGCCAGCTTCCACCGACACTCAGGCCCAGCGGTCCGCCGCCGATTATCAGGCCCAGCTCGACGAGAAGCGCGCCCGCCTCACCGAGCTGTTCGCCGGTTGCAATCCGCCCGCCCTGGAGGTGCATGCCTCCCCCGCCGAGCACTACCGGATGCGCGCCGAGTTTCGCATCTGGCACGAGGGGGATGATCTCTTCCACTGCATGTATGCCCCGGCCACCAAGGAGATCATCCGGGTCGACCAGTTCCCCACCGCCAGCCTGCTCATCAACGCCCTGATGCCCAAGCTGATCGAGGGGCTGCGCCCACACCCCGTGCTGCGCAAGAAGCTGTTCCAGGTCGATTACCTCTCCACCCAGTCCGGCCAGATCTGTGTCAGCCTGCTCTATCATCGCCGCCTGGAAGCCGAGTGGCAGCCAGCCGCCGAGCTGCTGCAGGCCGAGCTACAGGCCCAAGGCTTCGATCTGCGGCTCATCGGCCGTGCCCACAAGCAGAAGATCTGCCTGACGGAAGAGTTCGTCATCGAGCGCTTGAATGTGCAGGGGCGTGAGTTGGTCTACAAGCAGGTGGAGAACAGCTTCACCCAACCCAACGCCGCCATCAACGAACAGATGCTGGGCTGGGCACTGGACGTGACCAAGGGGAGCGAGGGGGATCTGCTGGAGCTCTACTGCGGCAACGGCAACTTCTCCATCGCCCTGGCCCAGAACTTCCGCAAGGTGCTGGCCACCGAGATCGCCAAGCCGAGCGTGGACTCCGCCCAGTACAACATCGCCGCCAACGGCGTGGACAACCTCATCATACTGCGCATGTCCGCCGAGGAGTTTACCCTGGCGATGCGTGGCGAGCGGGAGTTCAACCGCCTCAAGGGCGTCGACTTGCAGAGCTACCAGTGCAACACCATCTTCGTGGACCCGCCCCGTGCGGGCCTGGACGATGCCACCGTCAAGCTGGTGCAGGAGTACGACAACATCCTCTACATCTCCTGCAACCCGGACACCCTGCAGGCGAATATGGCGGTGCTCGGCGAGACTCACGAGATCGCCCGCTTCGCCCTGTTCGACCAGTTCCCCTGGACCCACCATATGGAAGCCGGGGTCTATTTGAAGCGCAAGGTGGGCTAACCTCTCCCCTCATCCCCAACCCTTCTCCCGCCAGGGGAGAAGGGAGTGAAGTGCTCCAGTGAGGCAGAACAGCGCCGCAAGGCAGGCTGATCCCACCGCTATCCACACCAGTATGACGACAGGGCCCAAGGGCCCTGTCCGATTATTTATCCCTGTGCATGTGGCAACGGGAGCCGCTATGCTGGCGGCACGCGCATTCGCGCCATTGCCTGGGTGTCACGCCACCATGCCACGCGTTCTCTTTGTTGAAGATGATCCCGAAATTGGCCAGCTCATCAGCAGCTGGCTCGGCCGCCACGATATGGAAGTCCTGCTGGAAACCCGGGGAGACAGGGCGCTGGCCCGAGTCGAGGCCGAGCAGCCGGATCTGGTGCTGCTCGACATCATGCTGCCGGGTCAGGACGGCCTCTCCCTGTGCCGAGATCTGCGCCCGCGCTTCGCCGGCCCCATCGTCATGCTGACGTCGCTGGACAGCGACATGAACCAGATCCTGAGTCTGGAGCTCGGCGCCAACGACTACATCCTCAAGACCACGCCCCCTTCCGTGCTGCTGGCCCGGCTGCGAGTCCAGTTCCGCCAGCAGGGACAGGCGTCCCAGACAACTCAGCCGAGCCCGCCGCCCCAGCGTCTGCAATTTGGCCGCTTGCAGATCGACGGCCCGGCGCGGGACGTGCGCCTCGACGGCAGCAGCATTCCCCTCTCCACCGCCGACTTCGATCTCTTGTGGGAGCTCGCCTGCCACGCCGGCCATATCCTGGGGCGGGAAGCGCTGTTTCGCAGCCTGCGTGGCCGCGACTATGACGGTCAGGATCGCAGCATGGACGTGGCCATCTCCCGCCTGCGCCGCAAGCTCGGGGATGACACCAGCAACCCCACCCGGATCAAGACGGTGCGCCAGAAAGGCTATCTGCTGGTGACCCACGCCTGGGAATAAGCGCGCCGCCGGCTGCCCCGTCACACGCGGGCGGCCCATGCAAAGATCACGGAGAGAGTCGCCATGCGTCGCCTGTTTATCCAGTTCTACCTGCTGCTGATCGGCTGTTTTGGCCTCGCCATCCTGCTGATCGGCCTGGTCTATCAGGTCAGTGCCGAGCGGGCGGGGGATCGCTACCTGGAGCACATGATGCAAGGCTCCCTCGGCCTGCTCACCGGCGAACTGGCACGCCTGCCGCCGGAGCGCTGGCCCGATCGCATGGGGGAGCAGAGCCGCCAACTCAACCTGCCGTTGCAGACCGGGGTGCTCAGCAGCCAGCCCCTGGCCCGGGATGATCAGACCTTCCTCGAGGCGGGTAACATCGTCATCGTCGAGGAGGATGATACTTTCCTGCAGCGCATCCCAGGCACGGAACAGGTACTGATCGTCGGCCCCGTGCCCTACCTTTCCTATCTGCACGAGCTGCACTGGGTCGATGTGGGTCTGCTGTTGCTCATCGGTCTCTCCCTTGGTCTGCCGATCCTGCTCTGGCTGAGGCCTCACTGGCGCGGCCTGCAACAACTCGAGCAGACGGCGCGCCGGGTCGGTGATGGGGATCTCTCCAGCCGCACCGGCCTGCCCCCTGGCAGCAGCCTGGCCAGAGTCGGTCGCACCTTCGATCTGATGGCCGAGCAGTTGCAGGCCATGCTGGCGAGCCGCAAACAGCTGACCGATGCCATCGCTCACGAGCTGCGCACCCCCCTGGTCAGGTTGCGCTACCGGCTCGCCATGCTGGAGCCGCCACCAGCCGAGGCCGACCGGCAGGGGCTGGAGCGCGACCTAGGCGCACTGGATGCCCTTATCGAGGAGATGCTCACCTATGCCAGACTCGATCGCCCCGAGCTGCCGCTGCAGTGCAGCGATCTGGAGCTGGGCGGCTGGGCGGCGGAACACCTGGCCGACTGGCAGGCGCTGCGGCCGGAGAAACAACTCGAGTTCCTTCCCCCCGCCAGCCCCCTGCCCTGGCGCGGCGACGCCAGGTTGCTGGAGCGAGCGCTGGAGAACCTCATCGGCAACGCCCAGCGTCACGCCGTCAGTCGGGTGACCCTGTGCATGGAGCAGCAGCAGGAGCACTATCTGTTGGTGGTGAGCGACGACGGCCCCGGCATAGACCCGGCGCTGGCCCCCCAGATCTTCGAGCCCTTCGTGCGCCTGGATCAGAGCCGTGACAGGCGCACCGGCGGGGCCGGGCTCGGGCTCGCCATAGTGCGCAGCATAGCCCGCCACCATGGCGGCGAGGTGCAACTCCTGCAGAGCGAAGCGGGGGCCCGCTTCGGCCTCTTGCTGCCCGTACATCTGGATACAAACCGTCACCAGCCACTCACTGAAGCAAACCCGGCGCGGCCCTAGGATGAAGGCATGGAGAATCACTCCATACCATCAACCCGAATGAGGAACTGGAATATGAACAAGCTGATCCCCCTGAGCCTGGCCGCTGTCTTCGCCCTGACCTCCGGCTTCACCATGGCTGCCACCCCGACCAAGGCCGCCGCTCCCCAGGCCACCCAGACCAAAGTAGTGAAAAAACATCACAAGGCAGCCCATACCGCGCCAGCCGTGAAAGTCGCACCCAAGACCAAGTAAGTCGTACGTGTTCGTGAAAAGGGGCCCCTCGGGCCCCTTTGTCGTTTTCACTCCCAGGCGCCGGCAAGGGTCGTACATCTGGATACAAACCGTCACCAGCCGCTCACTGAAGCGAACCTGCCCCTGCCCTAGGATGAAGTCATGGAGAAACGCTCCATACCATCAACTCGCACAAGGAACTGGAATATGAACAAGCTGATCCCCCTGAGCCTGGCCGCCGTCTTCGCCCTCACCTCCGGCTTCACCATGGCCGCCACCCCGACCAAGGGTGCCGCGCACCAGACCACCCAGACCAAGGTCGTGAAGAAGCACCACAAGGCCACCCACGCCAAGGCTGCACCCACCACCAAGAAGGCAACGCCGAAAAGCGCCTGATCATTCGCCAAGCTCCCCATGAAAAGGGGCCCCATCGCGGGGCCCCTTTTGTCATGAGCGTGGCAGAGCCCTTGCTCTCAGTCCTGCATATAACCGACAGGCAGTGCGACCCGGGCCACCCCGGAGTCCACCGCAGCCTGCGCCACGGCGCGGGCCACCCGTGGCAACAGGCGGGCATCCATCGGCTTGGGAATGACGTAATCCTTGCCAAAGTGCAGCTCGCTCACCCCGGCGGCGGTCAGCACCTCGGCGGGCACGGGTTCTTTCACCAGACCACGGATGGCCTCCACCGCCGCCACCTTCATGGCATCGTTGATGCGGCTGGCACGGGCATCCAGGGCGCCACGGAAGATGAAGGGGAAGCAGATGACGTTGTTAATCTGGTTCGGGTAGTCCGAGCGACCCGTGCCCATGATGAGGTCGCCCCGCACGGCGTGGGCCAGGGCGGGCTTGATCTCGGGATCCGGGTTGGAGCAGGCGAAGATCACCGGGTGCGGCGCCATCAGGGCCACCGCCTCGGGGGGCAACACGTCCGGGCCCGAGACGCCGACAAACACGTCAGCCCCCTCGATGACATCCATCAGGGTGCGCAGCGGAGTATCGTTGGCGAAGCGCTGCTTGTACTGGTTCAAGTCGGTGCGGCCGGTGTGGATCACCCCCTGGCGGTCCAGCATGAAGATATGCTGCGGCGCGGCGCCACACTTGATCAGCAGATCCATGCAGGCGGTGGCGGCGGCGCCGGCGCCCATGCAGACGATGCGGCTCTGCTCGATGCGCTTGCCCTGCACCTCCAGGGCGTTGAGCAGGCCGGCGGCGGTGACGATGGCGGTGCCGTGCTGGTCATCGTGGAATACCGGGATGTCGCAGCGCTCGATCAGCGCCTGCTCTATCTCGAAGCACTCCGGCGCCTTGATGTCTTCCAGATTGATGCCGCCGAAGGTGTCGGCGATGGCCGCCACAGTGTCGATGAACTGGGCACTGGTCTCGTGTTTCACTTCGATGTCGATGGCGTCGATGCCGGCAAAGCGCTTGAACAGCAGGGCCTTGCCCTCCATCACCGGCTTGGAGGCCAGCGGACCCAGATTGCCCAGCCCCAGGATGGCGGTGCCGTTGGAGATGACGGCCACCAGATTGCCCTTGCCGGTATAGCAGTAGGCGTCGTCCGGATTCGCGGCTATCTCGCGCACAGGCTCGGCGACCCCTGGACTGTAGGCCAGCGCCAGATCGTGGGCGGTCTCGGCGGACTTGGTGAGGGCGATGGCAATCTTGCCGGGAATGGGATGGGCGTGGTAATCGAGCGCTTCTTGACGCAGATCGGACATGGGGAACCCCGATACGGAAGTGAATGGTGTGGTGCAACCCCGCCAGTGGCGAGGGCTGGGGATCATAAAGAAAACCATCGGGCTTTCACAGCAGAAAGTATCGCCATATTCTGCTGATGAGCCAGTTATCAGCACGTCACACCAGCCACTAATACCTAATTAGTTATAGATATGGTTTCAATCCATCACGGGAATGCCGGCCCTCTGCTCCGCCTGACGGGCGATCGCCTCCGTCATGCCCTGGAAGATGAACAGATGGAACGGCAACATGGCGAGCCAGTAGGCCAGCCCCCAGGCCCCTTGCGGGTGCCAGTGGGCCGTCACCTTGAGCCGGGTCAGGCCGGACTCTTCCGGCAGGATATTGAACTCCAGCCGCCCCACCCCGGGGGCCTTCATGTTGAACAAGAGATCCAGCCTGCGGCCCTCCTCCACCCCGAGGATCTGCCAGGAGTCCAGCATGTCCCCCTTCACGAAGCGCGCCGGATTGGTGCGCCCCCGGGTCAGGGCCGGGCCGCCGATCAGGTGATCCATCCATTCGCGCACCACCCAGAGCTCGTTCATGTAGAAGTAGCGCTGCTCGCCGCCGAGCTGCTGCAGCACCTGCCACACCACGTCCGTAGAGGCGAGACACATGGCCTCGCCGCTGGCGGTGCGATCGTAGAATCCGTACTCGGGATGGCGCCAGCGCAGGCCCAGCGGTGTCTCCTCCCCCTGCTGCTCGGCACCGAGCTTCTGCTCCAGCGCCAGGCTCTCGCTCAGCGCCTCGTCGAAGCTGAGCAGGGGCTGGGGCAAGAGAGCCCGCAGCGGGCCATCGTCCGCCGGGATATCGTGCTTGAGCCCCCCCACCAGCGCCTTGGCCACGGGCTGGGGCACAGAGGTCGCGAACTGCAGCCACCAGGCCGACAGGCGGGGGCTCAGGAAGGGGATGGGTATGATGGGACAACGCTTGCCGATATGGGCGGCGAACTTCTGCAGTTGCTGCTGGTAGCTGAGCAGATCGGGGCCGGCGGCATTGAACACCTGGCCATCCACCCCTTCGGCCTCCACCAGCCCGACCAGATAGTGCAACAGGTTGGAGAGCGCGATGGGCGGAGTGCGCGAGCGTACCCACCTGGGGGTGACCATCAGCGGCAGGTTGAACACCAGATCCCGCATCACCTCGAAGGCGGCGGAGCCGGGCCCTATGATGATGCCGGCTCTCAGTTCCACCGTGGGTACCCCCGCCTCGCGAAACAACTCGCCACAGTGGCGGCGGGAGTTGAGGTGGCGACTGTTGCAGGGGCTCGGCTGGATGGCGCCGAGATAGATGATGCGGCGCACCCCGGCGGCACGGGCGGCGGCGGCGAAGTTTTTCACCCCCTGCTGCTCCAGCCGGTGGAAACCGGCGCCGGCCCCCATGGCGTGTACCAGGTAGAAGACGGTATCCACCCCGGCCAGGGCGGGCAGCAGGGTGATGGGCTTGAGGCTGTCGGCGAGGCGAAACTCGACTCCCTCCGGCAGACGACAGGGACGGCGCGCCCCGGCGATCACCCGATAACCCAAGCCTTGCAGATGAGGCACCAGGTAAGAACCTATGTAGCCAGCCGCTCCCATCACCAGACAGTTTCTCATCGGCATTTTCCCTGTGTTGTCCGAACCAGGCATGAGGTGCCCACTATCGGAAAAGAGGGCACCAGATAAGAAACCATGTGGTAGCCAGCCGCCCCCATCACCAGACAATTTCGCATCCGCACCCTCCCTGTCTTTTCCATTTACCACCCCCTCATACCCACCCCTTCTCCCGCAAGGGGAGAAGGGAGAGTCCCACCATAGGGCAAAGCGCCGCAATACAGAACGCCGCGCAATAAAAAAGGCGCCCGATGGGCGCCTTTTTCAGAATTCTTTAGAAGTAAGATTACTTCTTGGCAGTCAGACCACCGAAACGCTTGTTGAACTTGTCTACGCGGCCGCCGCTAGAAACTTCTTTCTGCTTGCCGGTATAGAACGGGTGGCACTCGGAGCACACGTCCAGGTTCAGATCTTTACCCAGGGTAGAGAAGGTATTGATGACGTTACCGCAAGAGCACTTGCAGGTGATGGCTACGTAGTCAGGATGGATACCAGCTTTCATGGACAACCTCGATTATAGGCCGTGTCGCCATCCGATCTGTTGTCGGACACCACACGATTGTTGAACACAGTTTCAAAGGCTGCGAATAATATAGGAAATGCCTGAGTTCAGGCAAGTGGCTTCGCAGAAAAAATAGGCAACCTCTGGTGAATTCTTCCCAAACCCTTGATCTGATTCGTGTCGCTGTCCCGGTGCCCTTGCGCCGTCACTTCGACTATCTCGCTCCCCTGCCCTTGCCTGCGCCCGGCTGCCGGGTCGAGATCCCCTTCGGCCCCCAGACCCTGGTCGGCCTGGTGGTGGCCCATCCCACCGAGAGCCAGGTACCGCGCAACAAGTTGAAGCCCTTGAAGAGGGTGCTGGACGACGAACCCGTGCTCGGCCCGGATATCCTGGCCCTGATGGCCTGGAGCGCCAACTACTACCAGCATCCGCTGGGAGAGGTACTGCCTCACGCCCTGCCGGTGCTGGTGCGCAAGGGGGAGCCCGCCGCCTACCGGGAGCTGGAGTTCTGGTTCGCCACAGACGCCGGGATGGAAGTCGATCTCAACGAACTCAAGCGCGCCGCCAAACAGCAGCAGGCCCTCGCCTTCCTGCGCAAGGGGCCGCAGACCCCCTCCGCACTCAAGCTGGAGGAGATCCAGGGCACGGCCCTCACCGCCCTGGAGAAGAAGGGGCTGCTGGAGAAGCGCAGCCTGGAGCCGAGCGTGCAAGGGGACTGGACGACTCATTTTGACGCGGGCGAGGGGCTGCGCCTGAACGGCGAGCAGGCGCTGGCGGTGGCCGCCGTCACCAGCCAGAGCGACAGGTTCGGCGCCTTCCTGCTGGATGGCATCACGGGCTCGGGCAAGACGGAAGTCTATTTGAGCATCCTCGAGCCCCTGCTCAAGGCGGGCAAGCAGGCCCTGGTGATGGTGCCGGAGATCGGCCTCACGCCCCAGACCATCAATCGCTTCCGCCGCCGCTTCCAGGTGCCCGTGGTGGCCATGAACTCCGCCATGAACGACAGGGAGCGGCTCGATGCCTGGCTCGCCTGCCGCGACGGGGGCGCCGCCATCCTGATCGGCACCCGCTCCGCCGTGTTCACCCCGTTCAAGGATCTCGGCATCATCATCATCGACGAGGAGCACGACGGCTCCTTCAAGCAGCAGGACGGCTTCCGCTACCACGCCCGGGATCTCGCCGTGATGCGGGCCCATCGTGCCGGCATCCCCATACTGCTCGGCTCGGCGACTCCCTCCCTGGAGACCTTGCACAACGCCCGCAGCGGCAAGTATCACCACCTGCACCTGACGAGGCGCGCCGGCAATGCCCAGACCGCCCGCCAGGTGATCCTGGACATCAAGAACGTGCGGCTGCAGGCCGGGTTATCCCCCCAGTTGGAGCAGCTGATGGCCGAACATCTGGCTGCGGGCAACCAGGTGATGCTGTTCCTCAATCGTCGCGGCTATGCTCCGGCCCTCATCTGCCACCAGTGTGGCTGGAGCGCCGCCTGTGAACGCTGCGATGCCTGGTACACCTGGCATCAGGCCGGACGGCGACTGCACTGCCACCACTGCGACAGCGTCCGACCCCTGCCCCATCACTGCCCCTCCTGTGGCAGCAACGAACTGATCGGCTCCGGTGTGGGCACGGAACAGCTGGAACAACTGCTTACTACCATTTTTCCGCAATATCCTGTGGTGCGTATCGACAGGGACAACACCCGCCGCAAGGGGGAGCTGGAGACCCATCTCGGCGACATCAAGGCGGGCAAGTACAAGATCCTGATCGGCACCCAGATGCTGGCCAAGGGCCACCACTTCCCGGACGTGACGCTAGTGGGCCTGCTGGACGTGGACGGGGCTCTGTTTTCCGCCGATTTTCGCGCCGCAGAGAAGCTGGCCCAGCTCTACACCCAGGTCGCTGGCCGCGCCGGGCGCGCCAGCAAACCCGGTCTGGTGGTGCTGCAGAGCCATCACCCGGAGCACGCCCTGCTGCAGGATCTGACCCAGAACGGCTATGGCCACTTCGCCGACACGGCGCTCAAAGAGCGTCGCCTGCTGGGGCTGCCCCCGTTCAGTTATCAGGGGCTGTTCCGGGCCGAGGCCAACGGCCGCGACGAGGTGCAGCTATTCCTCGGCCGCCTCGCCGATACCCTGCGTAGCGCCCACTATCCCCAGGTACAGGTGCTCGGCCCCATCAGCGGTTTCATGGAGCGCAAGGCGGGCAAGTTCCGCATGCAGTTGCTGGTGCAGGGCCCGAACCGCCCCCCGCTCGCGCAGCTGCTGGATTGGGTGGTCAAGGAGCTGGACGCCTGGCCTGAGACCAAGAAGGTGCGCTGGAGCCTGGATATCGACCCCACTGAGCTGAACTAGCGATAGCAAACACCCGTCATGGCGTGTTTGCTCCCTTCTCCCTTCGCGGGAGAAGGGTTGGGGATGAGGGGGAGCGCCCGAAAACAACGAGGGGGCCTTGGCCCCCTCGTTGTGTTTACCCCATGACTGCACCCGCTTATTCGGCGGCCTGGGAGACCCCGGTCAGTCGCACCTCGACCCGGCGATCCGGGGCCAGGCAGGCGATCATCTGGGCCTTGGCGCCGTCCGGGCAGCTGCCACCGGTCACCGGCGATGACTCCCCGCGTCCCTCAGCCTGCACCTTGTCGGGGAACAGCCCCTTGGCGACCAGGTAATCGGCCACGGTGCGGGCGCGCTGCTCTGACAGGGACTGGTTGTAGGCATCGGACCCCAGACGGTCGGTGTGACCGATCACGGTCGCGACTCCATCCTTCGGATTGGCGGCCAGGATCTGGGCGAACAGGTTATCGAGGGCCTGGCTCGCGGCCGGTTTCAGGGTGGCCTTGTTGAACTCGAACAGCACGTCGGAATCCAGGCTGAACTGCTTCTCCACCAGCACGGGAGCCGGCGCGGGCTCAGGGGCCGGGGTCGGCGCCACAGGTTCGTCACCGATCTGGCCGAAGCGATAGAGCATGCCGACCGACAGCAGGCCGTTGTCCATCTCTATGCCGGACTCCCCGGGCGAGGTCTTGCCAAGCGGGGTGGTGTATTGGTACTCGAGGCGGGCGGCCCAGTCCTTGTCGATGGCGTATTCCACCCCGAGCGCACCGACAAAGGCGGCGCCATGGTAGTTGCCGCTGTTTGACTCCGACAGGGCGTTGAGGCCATCGTTGTACCAGGCGTTGATGGAGCTGTCGGTCCAGGCATAAGCGCCCCCCAGCCGGCCATAGATGTCCAGGGCCGAGGTCGCGGGCAAGATGATCCGCATGGTGGCCTGCACCATCTGGGCCTTGGCTTTGCCCTCCAGCCCGGAATCTATGCCGTTGGCCGCGTAGTGCCTATCGACCTTGTACTTGCCGAGCCAGTCATAGCCCAGTTCGACCGCCAGGTTGCGGTTGACCTGATAACCCGCGAAGGCGCCCAGCCCCAGATCGTCGCTGTTCTCGTTCACCCTGGCGGCATCCAGCATATTCTCGATCTGGGAGTCGTAATCCACCCCGTAATAATTGGACCAGCCAGCCTTGCCGCCGACGTACCAGGTGTTGTCCTGGGCGGCGGCCTGCACCGCCCCCGTAGCCATCAGGCCGCCGATGAGGACGGCGAGCATAGATTTGGTCATGATGAGCCCCTGCAATGAATTGTTATGACGCCCCAGGCGTCTCTCTTCCCTGACGGGGCCCTGAACCCAAGCCCCGCATCCAGATTATCCCATCTATTACCAGCCTCAAATGACCAGGGACTCAGGAGTGTGATGTTGGCGACATTATCGACAGATGCCACCCCTTCCCCGTACCGCCCATAAAAAACGAAGGGCAAAGCCCTTCGTTTTCAGACGGTTGCCAGCAACCTAGTCTAGCTCGCCAGGAACAACCGTGTAGATGGGATCCTCGCTCATCTCCTGCCAACCATCGCCGACCTCGTGCAACGCACCATAAAAAACCGGAGAGCTAGGCTCTCCGGTCGTGGATCAGGGCTAGGCGTTCAGTCCCTCCGACTCTAGCTTGCCAGGAACAACCTGTAGGCGGGATCCTCACTCACCTCCTTCCAGCCGTAGCCAATCTCGTGCAAATAGTCGTGGAAGGCGGCCACGTCCTCGTCCGGCAGCTCGAACGCGCACAGCACACGACCATAGTCGGCGCCGTGGTTGCGGTAGTGGAACAGGCTGATGTTCCAGCGACAGCCCAGGGTCTCCAGGAAGCGCATCAGGGCGCCCGGTTGCTCCGGGAACTTGAAGCTGTAGAGCCGCTCGCCGAGGGGCCGCGCCGGGCGGCCGCCAATCATGTAACGCACGTGATTCTTGGCGAGCTCGCTCTCGGTCATGTTGACTACTGGGTAGCCGTTGCCCTCCAGCTGCTGCTGGATCTGGCCGAGCTCCTCGTCGCCACCGGTGAGACGCACCGACACGAACAGGGAGGCCTGGGCCGCATCGGCGTAGCGGTAGTTGAACTCGGTCACCATGCGGGGCCCAAGCTGGCGACAGAAGTCGAGGAAGGCCCCCTTGCGCTCCGGGATGGTCACCGCCAGCATACCCTCGCGCTTCTCGCCTATCTCGCAGCGCTCCGACACGTAACGCAGGCTGTGGAAGTTGACGTTGGCGCCGGACAAGATGGCAGCCATCCGGCCCCCCTTGATCTGTTCGCGCTCGCTGTAAGCCTTGAGCCCCGCCAGCGACAAGGCTCCGGACGGCTCGGCGATGGCGCGGCAGTCATCGAAGATGTCTTTGAGCGCGGCGCAGATCTGGTCGTTGGAGACGGTCACTACCTCGTCCAGATACTGGTTACACAGGCGGAAGGTCTCCTCACCGATGCGCTTGACTGCCACCCCGTCCGCAAACAGAGAGACCCGATCCAGGTTGACCGGCTCACCGGCCGCCAGCGCGGCCTTGAGGCAGGCGGAGCCTTCCGCCTCCACCCCGATCACCTTGACGTCCGGCAGCAGCTGCTTGATGTAGACCGCCACCCCGGCGGCCAGACCGCCGCCCCCCACAGGTACGAACACGTGGGTGAGGTGGGTATCCTGCTCCAGCAGCTCCTTGCCTATGGTGCCCTGGCCCGCGATCACCTCGACGTCGTCAAACGGCGGTATCAGGGTGTAACCCTCGGTCTCGGCGAGACGCCGGCTCTCCGCATAGGCCTCGTCGAAGCTGTTGCCAAACAGCAGCACATTGCCGCCCTGGCGGCGCACCGCATCGATCTTGATGTCCGGGGTGGTGGTGGGCATCACTATGATGGCCTTGATGCCGAGCTTGGCCGCCGACAGGGCGACCCCCTGGGCGTGGTTGCCGGCGGATGCCGCCACCACGCCGCGTGCCTTCTGCTCGGTGCTCAAGGTCGCGATCTTGTGATAGGCCCCCCGCAGCTTGAAGGAGTGGACCGGTTGCAGATCTTCCCGCTTCAGGCTGACCTGGTTACCGAGCCGCTCGGACAATTTTTTGAGGGTTTGCAGCGGTGTCACCCGCGCCGCCTCATAGACGGGGGAGAGCAACACCTTGCGTAGATAATCCGCCGCAGAGACCATGGTTATCCCTCCCGCTTGCTTAGGCTTTTTACAGAACCTTTATCTTCACAAAACTCACCAAGCAGCATCTTGTGCTGATAATTTACCGAAGAGTTCATCATCACTCCTCCAGCTTGCTTAAGTCGCGCACCGCGCCCTTGTCGGCACTGGTGGCCAGCATGGCGTAGGCGCGCAGGGCGTAGGAGACTTGACGCTGACGATTGAGCGGCTTCCAGCCTCGGGCATCGACGGCGGCGCGGCGGGTGGCCAGCACGCTGTCGGCCACTTCCAGCACCATGCTGCGGGCCGGGATGTTGATGTTGATGATGTCGCCATCTTCCACCAGACCTATGGTGCCGCCGGAAGCCGCCTCAGGGGAGACGTGCCCGATGGACAGCCCCGAGGTGCCGCCGGAGAAGCGGCCGTCGGTGATAAGCGCACAGGCCTTGCCGAGCCCCATGGATTTCAGATAGGTGGTGGGGTAGAGCATCTCCTGCATGCCGGGGCCGCCCTTTGGCCCTTCGTAACGGATCACCACGACTTCACCGGCCTGGACTGTGCCGTCCAGGATGCCGGCCACTGCGGTGTCCTGGCTCTCGAACACCCGGGCCGGTCCACGGAAGCAGAGGTTCTCTTCATCCACCCCGGCGGTCTTGACGATGGCACCGTTGAGGGCCAGGTTGCCGGACAGCACGGCCAGGCCCCCTTCCAGGCTGTAGGCGTTGTCGAGCGAGCGGATGCAACCCTCGGCGCGGTCCAGATCCAGCTCGGGCCAGCGGCAATTCTGGCTGAACGCCTTGGTGGTGCGGATGCCCGCCGGACCGGCGCGGTAGAAATCGTGCACCGCCTTGTCGTCGCAGCGGCTCACGTCGTATTGCGCCAGCAGCTCGACCAGGGAGGTGCCCAGCACGTTGCGGGTGTCCCCGTGCACCAGACCGGCCTTCTCCAACTGGCCCAGGATGGCAACCACGCCACCGGCGCGGTGCACGTCTTCCATGTGGTACTTCTGGGTGGAAGGGGCCACCTTGCACAGCTGGGGCACCCTGCGGGACATGCGGTCGATGTCGGCCATGGTGAAGTCCACCCCGGCCTCCTGGGCCGCCGCCAACAGGTGCAGCACAGTATTGGTGGAACCGCCCATGGCGATGTCCAGCGCCATGGCGTTCTCGAACGCCGCCTTGGTGGCGATGTTGCGCGGCAGGGCGCTCTCGTCATCCTGCTGGTAGTAGCGATTGGCCAGAGCCACGATGCGCTGACCCGCCAGCTTGAACAGCTGCTCCCGATCCGCATGGGTCGCCAACATGGAGCCGTTGCCCGGCTGGGAGAGGCCGAGGGCCTCGGTCAGGCAGTTCATGGAGTTGGCGGTGAACATGCCGGAGCAGGAGCCACAGGTGGGACAGGCGCTGCGCTCTATCTGATCACTCTGGGCGTCGGAGACCTTGGGATCGGCCCCCTGGATCATGGCGTCCACCAGATCCAGCTTGATGATCTGATCCGACAGCTTGGTCTTGCCTGCCTCCATGGGGCCGCCGGAGACGAAGATCACCGGGATATTGATGCGCAGGGCAGCCATCAGCATCCCGGGGGTGATCTTGTCGCAGTTGGAGATGCAGACCATGGCGTCGGCGCAGTGGGCGTTGACCATGTACTCCACGGAGTCGGCGATGAGCTCCCGGGACGGCAGGGAATAGAGCATGCCGCCATGGCCCATGGCGATGCCGTCATCCACGGCTATTGTGTTGAACTCCTTGGCCACCCCACCGGCGGCTTCAATTTCGCGAGCCACCAGCTGGCCCAGATCCTTGAGGTGCACGTGACCGGGTACGAACTGGGTGAAGGAGTTGACCACGGCGATGATGGGCTTGCCGAAATCCTGATCGGTCATGCCGGTGGCACGCCAGAGCGCGCGGGCCCCGGCCATGTTACGTCCGTGGGTGGTGGTGGCGGATCTCAACTTCGGCATTGTCTCTACTCCCTGAATGCCCATGGGGCTCATTATCTTTGAAACATGAATGTGACTCGCGAGTCGGCAATCGACTCTGCTCAATGCGCGCCGGCGCCACTGAGCAGAGGCGACTCGGGGAGGCCTGGCCTCCCCGTGCTCATCAATCCCTGACCGGGGTCAGCCAGCCCCACTTGTCCTCGGTCTGGCCGTTGAACAGGCCGAAGAAGGCATTCTGCAGCCGCTCGGTCACGGGACCGCGGCTGCCGGCGCCGACCTGCATCCGATCCACGGAGCGCACCGGGGTCACCTCGGCGGCGGTGCCGGTCATAAAGATCTCGTCCGCCACATACAGCGCCTCACGGGGCAGCGCCTGCTCGCGCACCTCGTAACCCAAGTCTCTGGCCAGCGTCATTATGGTGTCGCGGGTAATACCGGGCAGGATGGCGGCGGTGGCGGGCGGGGTGAACAGCACGCCGTTCTTCACCAGGAACAGGTTCTCCCCCGCCCCCTCGCTCAGGTAGCCGTTCACGTCCAGCGCCAGCCCCTCGGCGAAGCCGTTGCGCTTGGCCTCCCGGCTGATGAGCTGGGACGACAGATAGTTGCCGCCCGCCTTGGCGCCGGTGGGTATGGTGTTCGGTGCGAGTCGATTCCAGGAGGTGACGCACACATCCACCCCGTTTTTCAGCCCCTCCTCCCCGAGGTAGGCGCCCCAGGGAACGGCGGCGATCATGAGATCGGCCTTGGCATCGAGCGGCGGGTGCAGTCCCAGCCCCACGTTACCGATAAAGGCCAGGGGGCGCAGATAACCGCTCTTCAGACCGTTCTCACGCACCACGGCGCGGCAGGCCTCGTTCACCTCGGCCTCGCCATAGGGCACGTCCATCCAGTAGATCTTGGCGGAGTCGAACAGGCGGCGGGTGTGCTCCTGCAGACGGAAGATGCAGGTGCCTTTGGGGGTGTCGTAGGCGCGGACCCCTTCGAACACGGAGGAGCCGTAGTGCAGGGCATGGCTCATGACGTGGACCTGGGCATCCTGCCAGGGCACCATCTTGCCGTTGAACCAGATGTATTGCGGCTGAGTGGCGGATTGGGAAGGCTGTGACATTGGCTTTGCTCCTTAAGCGCTGATCCGGGATGGCTGTTCCAGTGCATCGACCCGGGAGACGTCCACCAGCTTATTCAGCTGGCTCCACAACTGCTGGATGGGACGCTCCGACTCGACAGTAACCGTGATCCGCAGCTGTTGGCAATCCTGCTCCATGTGCAGGGCATTGAGGGCGAAGCCGCGGTGGCGTACCACCCGCAGCACCCGCTCCATCACTTCGGGTCTGGGCTGGGCATGTATATGCAAAGTGTGCTGGTGCTGACTGTGCTGACTCATGGGCGTTGCTCCATCATCTTGTGGTTGGCGACTCCTGGGGGTACCAGGGGCCAGACATTTTCTTCCTCTGAAATCGCCACATGCAGCAGGTAGGCGCTCTCGCTCGCCAGCAGGCGGCCGAGGGCACCGGCTATCTGCTCCTTGCATGTGATGGTCTCGCCCGGGATGCCAAAGGCGGCGGCCAGGGCGACAAAATCGGGGTTGTCGGAGAGGATGGTCTCGCTGTAGCGGCCGTCGAAGAACAGCTCCTGCCACTGGCGCACCATGCCGAGGCGCTGATTGTCCAGCAGTACCATCTTCACCTTGAGTTGGGCACGGCGAATGGTGCCGAGTTCCTGCACGTTCATCATGAAGGAGCCATCACCGCTCACCAGCACCACTTCATCCTCCAGGCGCGACATCTTGGCGCCGATGGCGGCGGGCAGACCGAAGCCCATGGTACCGAGACCGGCGCTGGAGAGGTGATTGCGCGGGCTGGTGAAGCGCATGTGCTGGGCCACCCACATCTGATGCTGACCCACGTCGCAGGCCACCACGCTGCTCTCTGGCAGACGAGAAGAAAGCTCTTTGAGCAGGGCCGGGGCATAGATGGGCTGACCGGGATGGTCGTAGCGAAACGCATATTCCCGGGCCATGGCGGCGCAGTGCTCGCGCCAGGGGGTTATGTCGAGGCTCATGGCGAGCGCCGGCAGCACCAGGGTCAGATCCGTGGTGATACCCACCTCGGCGGCGCGGCGTTTGCCGAACTCGGCGGCGTCTACGTCCAGATGGATGACCTTGGCGTGGGGGGCGAACTCGTCCAGCTTGCCGGTCACCCGATCATCGAAACGAGCCCCCACCACCAGCAACAGATCGCACTGCTGCACCGCGTAGTTCGCGGCCTTGGTACCGTGCATGCCGAGCATGCCCAGATAGATGGGGCTGTCGGGATCCAGCGCCCCTATGCCCTTGAGGGTGGTGACCGCCGGCATACCGGTGGCGGCGGCGAAGCCGCGCAGCTCAGCCTCCGCATTGGCCATGCCCACACCGCCGCCAACGTAGAGCACCGGGCGCTCGGCGGCCCTGAGCAGGGCGCGGGCGGCGTTGATCTCGGCCGGATTCAGGGCATCCAACTCCTCCACCGCGAACAGCGGACTCTGCTTGGGCACGGCGGCCAGCTGGATATCCTTGGGAAAATCGATGAGCACGGGACCGGGACGGCCCGAGGTAGCGATGGCGAAGGCTTCTGCCAACACCTGCCCCAGCTCGGCTGCGTCCGTTACCATGAAGGAGTGCTTGGTGCAGGAGAGGGACATGCCGAGCACGTCGACCTCCTGGAAGGCATCCGTGCCCACGGCGGCACAGGGCACCTGACCGCTGATGGCCACCAGGGGTACGGAATCGAGCAGCGCCTCCGCCAGTCCGGTCACCAGGTTGGTGGCACCGGGGCCCGAGGTAGCGATGCAGACCCCCACCTGACCGGAGGCACGAGCATAACCCACGGCGGCCATGGCGGCCCCCTGCTCGTGGCGGCAGAGCTGATGGGCCAGGCCGCCGTCATACAGGGCGTCGTAGACCGGCATGATGGCCCCGCCCGGGTAACCAAACACCTGGGTCACACCCTGTTTCTTGAGAGCCTGTACCAAATACTGCGCGCCGTTCATGTGGAAAGTCCTGTCCTTTGGTCGAAAAAAAACCCCCGGGCCGTGAGGCTCGGGGGTCGCTTGTTTTCGTTCTGTCCGGTGGTGGGTCTATCCCTTGTTCCGTGCAGCTAAACGAGCCCCGAGCGGTGAGATAATAATCACCACTAGGACCACAATAATGCTGACGAAACGGGAGGCCATGTTCATAGTTACAACCGGAAATCCTGTGAAATGGGGCGATTTGCACCGCGAATGGCTATTAGAACTAGCACGGTGATTTTTATTGGGCAAGCGTTTTTTACATGACAAGACTCTGCTTTTGACTGATCCGTAGCCAGCAGCGCGGAACAAAAAACTAATAAAAAACGGTTAACCAGCATATACATCAAACCAAGGACGGGATTTATGTCATTAGCTGTGGTTTATAGCCGTGCCAGCCTGGGGATCGCGGCGCCGCAAGTCACGGTGGAGGTGCATCTCTCCAACGGCCTGCCCGCCTTCAACATGGTGGGGCTGCCGGAAACCTCGGTGAAGGAGTCCCGGGATAGGGTGCGCAGCGCCCTGCTCAACGGCAACTTCGAATTTCCCTCCAAGCACATCACGGTCAACCTGGCCCCCGCCGATCTGCCCAAGGAGGGAGGTCGCTTCGATCTGGCCATCGCCATCGGCATTCTCGCCGCTTCCAAGCAGATACCGGCAAAATACCTGCTCGATCACGAATTTTTAGGAGAATTGGCCCTGACCGGCGAGATCCGCCCCGTGCTCGGGGTGCTGCCCGCCGTGCTCGCCTGCCGGGATGCGGGCCGTACCCTGCTGGTACCACGGGAGAATGGCCCCGAGGCCTCCCTGATCCAGGATGCCGAGGTGCGCACCGCCCACCAGCTGCTGGCGGTCACCGCCTGGCTGGCAGGCCAGTACGAGCTGCCCCTGCCCGAGCTCCAGAACACGGAGATCTTGCCCGATATCCCGGATCTGCAGGATGTGATCGGCCAGTCCCAGGCCAAGCGGGCGCTGGAGATCGCCGCCGCCGGCAGCCACAACCTGCTGTTCATCGGGCCGCCCGGCACCGGCAAGAGCATGCTGGCGAGCCGCTTGCCCGGCATATTGCCACCGCTGAGCGAACAGGAGGCGCAGCAGACCGCCGCCATCCACTCCATCGGCGGCCTGACCCCGCGCGCCGGTCGCTGGCACCACAGGCCCTACCGTACGCCCCATCACAGCGCCTCCGCCGTGGCCCTGGTGGGCGGTGGCTGTCATTTTTGGAAATAGATGAGATTTTTCTCAAATAATTGAGACAAAACCATCATTCGTGGCAAGAACTGAAATCCCAGCAGGGAGCTAGGTTTGCGCCTCAAGGTGAAGCAGGATAATCTCGATTAAGACACCTCAGAATGGCCAACCCAGGTTATGCAGAATAGACTCGTTCATCTACGACCCAAGAGCACGAACAACCTTGCCTACGATGGTGAGAACGCTCAACTGTACTTAGATGTAATGAACAGTGCTCCGGTTGAGTTGGGGAATCAGATTGGATGCCTGCTGCCTCCCAACATACAACTTGTCAGATTCGAGCAGCTAAAGACTACTGCAGATGTTGGTGGGCAGATTTTCGAGCTTGCTTTGGTAGACCATTACGCAAAACGAGTTCTCTACTACAGTCAACTGATCGTTCTTCTGAACGACCCTGTACTCGGTGCGAAACCCCTTATTCAGTTGTTGGTTTGGCGTACTCCCGACCCTGCGTACAAGTTGGTAATTAGTTGTGTTGCGGATCGTGTTTTCACGGATTACCTGCCTGAAAACTATCTGGTCGCTATGTCGGATAACTTGCAAACCGGCCAAGGACCACAGTTCTGGGAACAGCACATTCTGATTGCTTTGAGCAACCAACTACATGTCTACTGCTACCAATTGATGGATACAGCACCGCGGTACATCTCTGACAAAAAATCGTTCGAGCAATTACAAGATACTGTCTGGAAAAATACTTGTGACCATGACCCTATCCTCGCCATTATCTCGAAAGACCCCCTTGCTACAGGTCTGTTACATGAAATGAGCATTACAGCCATCAGAAACGATGCCGACTATGAGGCCGCGCTGGCCCGCATAGAACTTCTGTTTGATGCTCCAGCAGGCACCCCAGAGAGTGACGAGCTG
The DNA here is from genome assembly GCF_002812985.1 of Aeromonas lusitana. Lineage (GTDB taxonomy): Bacteria > Pseudomonadota > Gammaproteobacteria > Enterobacterales > Aeromonadaceae > Aeromonas > Aeromonas lusitana. The sequence continues at coordinate 23,417 of NZ_PGCP01000015.1, read as the reverse complement.
AACTTATTGGCAAGACTGGTTGAAGCCTATGAGGAAAAGCACTACCCGATCCCCGCTCCACGTGCCATGTACCAGGAACGCAAGTAAAAGGCGCTGGGCAAACTGGTTGCCCCGGCCGCCGAGGACATTGACCAGAAAGGCCGCTCCCACAGCGAGGATGAAGCGCCCCCTTGTTGAGATGGGTTCACCATAGCAAATCGGGCATATACTTCCCGTACAAACAAGGCCACCTCGCGCTGGCCTTGTTGATTATGTGAGTTGGTATGAAACAGGGTCTAATCTCTGCTGGGCTATCTAATCCTAGAAAAAAGAAGAATCATCACCAAACATATTACATAGCTGTAGTTCGCAGCCCCAACAATAGTGTGCATGGAATCAACTACATAATTTACCTCTGCCAAATATTCACTAACAGAAATAGGTTCTTTTGGGAGCCCATCTTTCCACATATATCCAAAATTGAAATTTGCCGCTGCATTCCATATGAAATGCCCAAATATAACGACAACAACCCCGCCCCATCTAATTAATTTTTTGATGATGCTTGGTGTAGCGCCAGCATCTTTACCATTGAAAATTTTAAGCGTTATTCCAACAGAAATCCAAAAACCAAGGAAAGAAAAAAGCGAAAAATCACTAGCGCTATCTACCAATCCATTTATTGAATTGATGTATTGTTGCAATGACATAAAGCCAGCATTTATTTCTTTCTCTGCCTCAACCTGATCAAAAAAATGACTCTCCAACACATAGGATATTAAAAAATAGATGCTGAACAGCACCAGCAAGATGCCAAAATTTCTAGCTAACTTATTCACCTGCTTTGCTCCCAGTGAGAACTCCGCCCACAGTTGCACCGGAGAACGGAGACCCTTTACCCAATTCAGAAAAAACATTGGCGGCAATACTGTCTACAGAGGCCCGCTCTGGTACGGGTTTGATCCCTTTTGTGTTGGGGTACTGGCTTTTGAATGCTCCAGTTACTTCCACAACTACCATTGAGGTATCTTTACTCATGCTAATAAGGTGACGCTGTAATGATGTTGGAATAGTAAAATCATCATCAACATTAAACCCTATAGTGATATCACCAGAGGTTGCACCGAACTGGAACACCTTTGAGCCAGCCATTTTTATTCCATCCACAGTATGGGTGGTGCAATTACTCCCTGTTACATCATATTGATCAACTGTGTGACCATTGCGACGAGTCACATCCCCCATCTTTGGGGTTTGAACAGGAGGCGAACCATTTGCCCATAATTTTTCGAAATACTTTCTAACGATAAATGGATCGGCATCATCAATTCGAAATACTCTAGCGCCGAACAGATATAGTTCATCTTGATAATAACCCCTTGCGTCTTCGCTCCTTAATAAATTTAATATCCCGTCACCAGTAGCCCCCAAAGGAGTGCCACGGCGGCCAAAACGGCCATATGTGTAAACAAAAGGGCTGTTACTTTCATGAATAGAAACAAAGGCATGTCCAGCCCCCTTTGTTTCTGTCCACACAAAAACGCCATCCGCTAAAGGGTTAAATGGCGCTTGGCATTGCTTCTCATCCTCGACCCAAAAACCTGATTTTTTCTCGTTCAAGGTAACACTGACGCGCTCATCCTTTCTGATGTTCGAAGTCTTCTCCCCATCCCACTCACTTTTCCCCCAGCGCTGCCACCCACCATTCCACCATTGCCCGCTCTTGCTCTGCTCCACACACCCTCCACGAGCCTGATTGTTCCAGTGAGGACATTGTGCCACAGGGTACGAGTGAGCCCAAAACGACAATGACACTGGGCAACAATGGTTGTCGAAAGAAACTTGGACTGGTTATCATTCGAGCCCTCATGTAAGAATACTGGTTTCAGCAAGGAGAATACGATGAAAACCATTTTAGCCAAGACGTTCGGGGGGCTTGATAAAGCCTACTATTTTCGCCAACTTTTCTTCGGAGCGCTGTTGCCTGCGTTCATCATTTTCATGACTATCCAAAACCCAACAGCAAAGCCAATGCCTGTATCGGCTATGTTCTATCTAGGTCTAAATACATTACTTTATCCTTATTCTAAATTTGTATGGGATAGCGTTACAGACTTCCTAATGGGAAATACGGTCATCACCTTGGCCCTGCCCCTGTTTTTGTTGGTCAAGCTGTTCACCATTGTGATTTGTTGGGGACTGGCGATCTTCATTTCCCCTATTGGATTAGCGTGGTTGTGGTGGCATCACAGTAAAACCGAAGCATCGAGCGAAACTTAAATCACAAACCCGGCTTCGCCGGTGACAGGTGGGGGGATGTAAAAGGGCCGAATTTCAGCCCTTTCTTTTACTTAGTATGAATGAATTACAGGGCCGCGAAGGCTCAGTACAAGGGCCTAGAGTCACATACCGGACGGCCCGTTATGGAGATATGGCTAAGGAACTGGCCAGCAGGGCATGAACTGATGATGGCACAAGTGAGGTTTGCTACTTGAACGATAGGAACAAAAAATTATGTCTGAACGTATTGGGTATGCAGTTTACAGCAAGATAGAAGGTGGGTATCTGGTCACAGCATCACCAAGCAATTATCACTGGGATCCTGCTGCGGCACTGATGTATGAGACTACGGCTAAGGCTTGGGCATCAGCAAAACGTCGGGGACCAGGGTACGCAATTGCTGTTGTCATCAGCCGTGGCGAAGATGGTTCTTTGCATCATGAGGAGTTATCCCCTCCAATGAAAGCTGTTTCAGGCAGTTGGATTGTGCGCATCGAGGATGCGGGACTGCCAATAGGCCCCCTATATATCTCAAGCCTTAGTCGCGATGGAAAAAGTCGTGCATCTACAGAAATATGTGACGCCAAAGGGTTTAGTCATCAGGAAGCAGTTGAGTTAGCAGCCAAATTCCAAGGCAGGCCGAATTGTACCGCTCAAATCGAACAAGTATCGGATTGAATTGATTCATTATACCGGTTGTGTCGATTATCTTGATTCTCATATGAACCAAGTACATGGGTAGGGTTGCATGTATAGCAAATGGAGATGGCCAGCATTGAAGGTCGCCAGATGGGGGCTGCAACATGGTGAGTTCTTCGATCTTTACGATGTCGCCTATCAGTTTGGGATACCAATTCATGAGGCAGGTAAAGTTATGCTCTATCTGAGGTCATTACGGTATGTGGAAAAACAGGCAGAAACACGGCATTGCAAGCCAGAGCCAGGGAAAATGGCTGCTCGACGGATCTTCATCAAAGTACTGGCCATTCATCCAGAATCAATGTAAGCGCCCCTGTAGCTGCGATGCTCAATGTGAAATGTGAGGACCCAAAAGGGTGCACTGGCCCGAACTGGATGTTGATTTGTCATTGAACAGTATCCGTCATCCCGAGAAGTACCCGCTACGATCACAGATCGGGTTGTAGCTGGTAGAGGAACAGACTGGGTAATGTCGAAGACTCTCGCCACATGTGCTGGAGCATTACGGCGATAGCTATATAGATTAATGCCAACTCAACATATGAATATATATGTTTGATGCAATACGCCAGGAGGCAGTACCAATGCGGCTGATTGAGCGATTTCCCAGGCTGATGCTCTGGCATGTTGTAGCTATCTTAGCCATGCTGTTCGTGGCCAAGGCCCTAATGTACTGGACAGCAGGGGAGATATTTACTTGGTGGGGCCTAGGCGATCTCTACGGCCATATGTGTGGCCCAGCGTGGGATGTGGCTGCTTGGATAGCAGGGCTGGCTCTGCTGCTTCGCTGGATACGGCTCTAACTTTACAACACGAACAGATAGTCTCGACCATTATAGGTCCGCTCTGCATCAAGGATAACCCAATGATCTTGTTCTGTGGTGACCCTCATGGGGAATTTGGGCACATAATTCTGCGTGTTCAACAAGATAAGCCAGCTGCGGTAGTCATACTTGGGGATCTGTGTCTGCAGCAGCCTTTCGAACAGACCTTCGCCCCCATCCTTGGACTGACAGATATCTGGTTCATTCATGGTAACCATGACACGGATGAAGTTCGATATCACGACCACCTGTTCGGCGACCCTGAACGTAACCTACATGGCCGAGTTGTAGAGATCGATGGCTTCAAGATCGCTGGTCTTGGTGGTATCTTCCGCAGTCAAGTCTGGTATCCCCCTGAACTGCCAAGATTTTCCACCCGCCAAGACTTCCAAACCCATTGCGGAAAAGGGAATCTATGGCGTGATGGTCTTCCACGCAAGCACCGTAGTTCCATCTTCCCTGAGGATATTCAACTCTTTCATGGACTTAAAGCCGATATTCTGGTCAGCCATGAAGCGCCCAAAGAACACCCTCACGGTTTTCAGACTATAGATGAGTTGGCACAATCACTCGAAGTAAAAAACATCTTCCATGGTCACCATCATGATTCATTCAAATATCATGAACTCAACGCGGTTAATGTTGGTTTACGAGAGATTTTTGCACTCAACTCAAGATGATTATGAAACCCATCTATCACATTAGTATAACATTCACTGTAGCCTGCCCAACGCAGAGTGGACCGTGGAATCTGATAAAACCGATGACCTGCATCTCTACATCAGCAAGTTTGATTACTTTTAGTCGATGCTAGAGCAGTTAATGAAGGCCCATGGCTACGTGATTACAGTCAAGAAAATTGCACAAGTTACTCAAGCTCCATCACGGCAATCGTCACCAGCTTCTGGATGGTAACCCAAGATGTCTGGCAGTTGTCGAAGTGGAGTTGAGAGGCGGATTTCTCATATCCTCGAAGTGGATGCCCCAGCCCCATTCAACCCAATTATTGAGGCTTACATCACAGTTGGGGTGGCAGGTGCAGCTTAAATTATTGGAAGAAGAGTTAACCAAAAAATCACTGCACCGGCCAAGTAAACGGCTGAAGAAGCTATGTTGTAAGGATAGCCATTTGGGAGTCCCTCACTCAAATACCAAGTCCGTTGATAAGGGGCTGTCGTCTAAGGAGTCTGCCGAGGACTGGGCGGTACATAACCTTAACTGTTGTGTCTATGATGCTGATGCCTGACAGATCTCGCATGAGACCCCATCTCATGTGTACTTGGGAGGTTAAGACATGGTTAGAATGTTGACATGGTAGTGTCTGGTCGATACGCTGCGTCTAACATTGGATGCCATTAATGACAGAAAAGACTATGATTGGTATTGACTTATTCGCTGGAGCTGGTGGGATGTCTTTGGGCGCGAGACAGGCTGGTATTGATGTCCAAGTTGTTGTTGAGGCTGATAAGCATGCTGCCGCAACTTACTTAAGAAATCATCGACCAAAATTTGGGGTTTTCGCTGACGACATAAGAAAATTCAATAAAGTTGATATTGAAACAAAAAATGGAGAGCAAATTGTTTTGTTCGGAGGACCTCCATGCCAAGGCTTTTCCACCTCAAATCAGAAGACTCGGACATCTGATAATGAAACAAATTGGCTTTTTTTAGAGTTTTTGAGAATGGCCAGTTTATATAAACCTGACTGGATAGTTTTCGAGAATGTTAAAGGAATATTGGAAACAGAAAAAGGATTCTTTGCTGAGAAGGTCATTCTGTCACTTGAAAAACTTGGTTACACTTGCTTTGCAAGCATCTTAAATGCTGTGGATTATGGAGTCCCGCAACGAAGAGATCGATTCTTTGTTGTTGCTAGTTTACATAATGAGCCATTTTCCTTTCCCAAGCCAAGTGATAGTCATAAAGTGACTGTTCAAGAAGCTATTGGGGATTTGCCACTTTTAGATAATGGCAGTTCAAAATGTTATATGACCTATTCTAGTGATCCGGTCAGTGAGTACTCTAGACTAATGAGAGGGCGGTTGGAAGGGTGCTCTAACAATATAGTTACAAAAAATGCTCCGTTTATTGTCGGTCGATATAAATATATACCTCAAGGTGGTAACTGGGAAAATATTCCAGACCATCTAATGTCTAATTACAAGGACAAAACAAGATGCCATACGGGTATATACAGAAGGTTATGTGAAAAATCACCATCTGTAGTAATCGGTAATTTCCGTAAAAACATGTTAATCCATCCTATACAAGATAGGGGGCTTTCTGTTAGGGAGGCAGCAAGATTGCAGTCTTTTCCTGATGAATTTGTATTTGAGGGAAGTATTGGTTTCCAGCAGCAGCAAGTTGGCAATGCTGTTCCCCCATTGTTAGCGAAAGCTCTTTTTCAGCAGATACTCAAGAAGAATTATCAGCTATGACTTTTACTACTGTTTTAGAAAAATGGTTTGTTAAGAATGCCCGTCAAGATACTTCGTTTCCCGAGAGTAATGTTGACTATGTTGCTAGATACTCATCTCTGAAGCAATGGCTAGTAGAGAATTGCTATCCACTTATTGGTGCGACTACTTCATTAGAAGATGGAGGACTTTACACAGACCACGGCCCTAAGCATTTTGATCAGGTTATTAGATATGCTGGGAAATTGTTAGGATTGGAGCATGAAAATGATCAGATAAGCCTAAAGTGTTATGAAGTATACTTACTCATGACAGGTATTTTGCTTCATGATGCAGGTAATGTGTTTGGCCGGGCTAATCATGAAAAAAAAGCTTTTGAGATATTAAAAGATATTGGTATTGCTGTAACCACCTGTAATATAGAGAAAAAGCATATAGCTAATATTGCTGAAGTGCATGGTGGGAGAGCAAACAGTGGAAGTAAAGACACAATAGGTGAGAAATTTAATTCCCACGAAACGGATTATTTAAATGCCACCTTTAGGCCAAGATTAATTTCAGCGATAGTCAGATTTGCTGATGAAATCTGTGAAAATAAAACAAGAGCCGCTACTTATGGCATTCAGAAGGAAATTATACCTAAGCGTAGTGAAGTGTTTCATCTGTATGCTGAGTCAATTACAGCTTCAAATGTCGACATTCCTGGCCGAATGGTTAGAATCACATTTGATGTCCCGGTCGAGTATACGCAAAAAAAAGTAGGTAAGAATGATAGTGAGGTTTATCTCATAGATGAAATATTTGAAAGAATAGAAAAAATGCATTGTGAAAGACTCTATTGCAGTCGTTTTTTCCATGGTGTAGTAAATATAGATTCAATTCGTGCAACTATAAATATAAAAGATGATGAATACGAAAATGTAGATACGCTTACAATTGACACTCATGTTGGCTATCCGTCCGAGTCATTGAATCTGTCTAAAAGGCATGATGAATGGCGTGGGGAAAATTTAAAATTTAGGCTTGAGGGAAAATAGCATGAGGAATGATTACATCAATCCGTTCGAAGTTAGAACTCCTGAGGCTCTTTCCCCTCTGGATACAGCAAAACTTTTCGTTGATGTATTTACTGACTTTCATAAAATCAAGGAAATTGGACATACTTTTATTCATGGCCCTCGCGGTACTGGTAAAAGTATGATGCTACGTTACTTAGAACCAGATGTTCAACTAGCTGCTGGCAATGTATTTAATATAAATGAGCTTCAATATTATGCGGTTCATGTTCCGATTAAAAAGGCATGGTCTGATATTACTGAATGGAGTTTATTAGAGGGGGGGTCTTATTATGTTATCGCTGAACACATAATGGTCACCCATATATTATTCACGACTTTTAAATCTATAAATAGAGTTGTAGAGAGTCGACTTTTTAATAATGTTGAATTTATCAGTGGGTTGAATCGTCTTTTAAAAAACTCAGGGCATATAGGCGTTGATTTTGAACCTGACTCTGATGTTCTTGATAAAGTTGAAAGGGTGTTTGAAGATGAGTTCATGGGGATTAAACAATATCTAAGAAGATTATTATTTAAGTCCATGAATGACAACCCTTACAATGGAGCTATTTTTACATATTTGGACTTTGTTGTTCCATTGTTTGACTTATTGAGAGGATTGGGTTTCCTTTGCAATGGACCTATGTTTTTGTTGATTGATGATGCAGATCAGCTAGATGAGGGCATGCAAAGGGTTTTGAATACGTGGGTTTCTTGTAGGACGATCGATACCGTATGCTTGAAAATAGCCACACAAATGCGTTACAAAACATATAGAACTATAGATGGAAAACTTATTGAGTCTCCACATGACTATTCAGAAATTAATATAGGATCGATTTATACGAGGGATGGCAGTAAGTATATGTCTCGTATTAAAGAAATTGTGGAAAAAAGACTAAGGCTAATAGGTGTTAATTGCTCTGCGGAAGAATTTTTTCCTGATGATGAAAAACAAAAAACCTCTATAGATAAAATTAAAAAAGAGATAATTGCATTAAGAGAGAATGGTTCTGGCTTGGGTGGGAATAGAGCCAGCGACGATACGACTAGATTTGCGGTCCCTATATATATGAGTCGGCTTGCTGGAAATAGCAAATCATCTTCAACCTTTAGTTATGCTGGTTTTCGTAGCTTAGTTGATTTATCGTCAGGTGTCATACGATGGTTTCTAGATCCTGCAGCTAAAATGTATAGCGAAGTATCTAGTCTTCATCAGAGTAAATTAAACAAACTTTTAGATATTGATAAAAATATTTCTAAAATCCCCCCTGACATACAAGACAATATAATAAAAGACTGGTCATTCGAATTTATTGATTCTGAGTTTTCAAAGTTGAGGTCAACTTGTAGGACTGAAAAAGAAGAGTCGACTATTTACACTAGTTCTCACGTCACCATGCTTCTCAATTTGGTTACGGCACTTGGTGAGACATTTCGAGCAAGACTTCTTGATGAAAATGCAACTGAAAGAAAAATATTTTCTATAATGATTGCTGATGATGTTGTGTCTCCTTTGGATCAAGTTCTCGATATGGGGGTTGAGCTAGGCTATTTGCAACGTTCATCTATCGGTTCTAAAGAGGGACGGGGACGTAAACCTAAATTCACGTTAAGTAGACGATTAGCGCCATATTTTAAACTTGATCCTTCAGGTTATGCATATAATCTTTCAGTTACATCTGAAGCGTTAATGAAGTCTTTAAGAGACCCAAAAGCCTTTACCAGAGAACGACTGAGTAAAGGAAATAATGATGGAATCATGCAAATACAACAGACTTTGGATATATGAGGTCTACCATGTCACAAGAAATCAAAATAAGTGATTTATCTTCATATGTTAGTGGTGAAAATAGCTGTTTTATTTGCTGTGCTAGCTTTGAAGATAGATGTTTAAGTTTGCCTCTTTCGTTGAAAGACGTGAATTTTGAAAAAATATTTGTATTTAAATCAACAGATATGCTTGGCGTTACCGGTGATAACTTAAATAAGATAACCGATGCATTTAAAGGGTTGCCAACAATTTGTGATATTTCTACTGTTGATCCATTGTCAACCTTCAAAGAGTATTGCATTGTTTTTGAAAAATTAATTCAAGATGATAGAAAATTTGATTTTTATGTTGATATCACTACATTTACAAGAGAGTCATTATTAATTCTTTTGAGAATAATGCATAAGTTTAAGATATGCATTCGATCATTAAAAATAATATATACATTATCGAAAGATATGGATAACTGGCTAAGTCGTGGGGTGTCTGACATTCGTTCTGTTTTAGGTTTTGCTGGAAATTTCTATCCAAAAAAACCAATGCATCTTATCGTTCTCACCGGATTTGAATTAGAACGAGCGATTGCAACAATTGAGGAATACGAACCTAATTATATTTCCATTGGACTAGGTGATGAAAATCAGTCTATCAGGACAGAATTTTATGAGCGAAACCGTAAATTTGTTAACGAGCTTATGAAAATATATGGCTCATCAGTTAGAAATTTATCTTTTTCTTTAAAAGACCCCATTTCATGTAAGAATTCAATTTTGAACCATATAAAAGATCAAGGCGATTCTAATTTCATAATTTCTCCACTGAGTAATAAAATATCAACGCTAGGTGCTGGCTTAGTTGGGCTGGAAAATAAAGATGTACAATTGTGCTATACAAAACCGGCGGAATACAACATATTGTCATATTCTATTCCTGATGATAGATGCTTGGTTTTAAATATAGTAATTTAATAGCTGCATTATATTGATGCAACAGATTATTTAAGTTATGGCATAACCTAACACCGGCTTTAAGCCGGTGTCTTATTTATAAGATACTCTTTGCTGTTGATAATATCAAAACATGCCTTGAGAAATTAGAGGAATGGCTCTCTGGCGTCTCTATTGCATGACAACCCCATTTTCAATCAGAATTGCGAGATCCGGCGCGTACCGCTGGATGAACAATACTAGACGGCTTATAGCTTAAGCCTGCGTCGTTGCTCAAATCCATCTAGCCCGGACGGAATTTTTGACGTAACGGGGGCTCTGATCTCCAAATCTTCTATCATGTCAGCTCCATGGGTAAGCCGCTTCACCCCGTCGTCAACTGGTCGTAGTACAACCAATCCCTGATTGTTAACCTTCTGGGTGGACTCTGATGCAATGGGCAACTGGCTCCACCAAGATCATCAAGGCCTGTGAGGACACAGCCAGCACTACACTGACTCAGTCCATTTGTACCTTCCTAATGCTTAAAGGGATTTTCAGCCTTTCCCTGCGTGCGACCCAGGGCTTGTTCGGCTCGCTGTTTGCTTTGATGAAAGTGCCGCTGCGTGCTTCGAGTTACACCTGCGTCAGCAAGCTGGCCAGTACGCTCAAGGTGGCCTATCGGCAGCCCTTCCAAAGGGAGGATAACGGACTTGGTCATCGATTTCACCGGTCTAAACATCTTTGGCAAAGGCGAGTGGAAGAAGCAAAAACACGAGCCAGATAAGCGTCAGGTCTGGCGCATGCTGCATCTGACAGTGGACCCAACTAGCCACAACATCGTGGCAGCAGAGGTCTCACTGGAAAATGTCCATGACACTTAGGTCTTGCCCACCCTGCTCAATCCGCTGCGCCGCGCCTTAGGTACGGTGTATGCCGATTGTGGTTATGACCTCAAGGCCTGCAATGAGTTGATAATGCGTAAAGGAGCCGCGGCCTGCATCAATGCTGGCCTCTGGGAGGAGGGATATCCGCGCAATAATGCAGTGCTGGAAAAAGGGGCTGCAGCTGCCCCACTGGAAGAGAATATCCGGTTATCAGCTGTGCTAGCACGGAGACAGCAATGTTGCGGTTTAGCAATTGATGACGGTGAAGCTAAGCTTGCGAGATTATAACAGCCAGATGGGTGAAGTGATGGAGTATGTGAGTGCCATGAACAAGTTGCACCCTAGATATGCCTGTTAGAAAGCCCAAAGTATAGCTATTACTCGGGGCTGGGGGGAATGACGTTTCAATATCTGATTTAGGCAACAACGCCGCTTATACCTAGTCAGTTTGAGTTTGCCAGGGCAGCGCTGATGGCCGTCTTTTCGCCTTGCAAGCATTGTTCGAAGAGGTCGACTGAGTTGCTGTTTGATTTACTCGGGTTACACAATGTGATCCTATTCAAGGATCAGTTTTGGTGGGAGGTGGCATTCTGGGCGACCGCACTCGCCATTCTGCTGCGCTGGGCACGGCCATAATCTAAAAAATACATGAATAACATGAAAGCTCCATTCACGATTGAAAAACTATCTGCACACGAAGAAACCTGGAGAATCGATTGGTTTGGCAATGTGGCCTATCCAGACCTGAACAGGCAGCAATCTCAGCCATCCATTGCAGTGCAGTTGTCTCGGCACCCACGTCCCCACCCCATGAAAGAAAGTGACAGGAAAGAGATATGGTTGCCAATTGGACTTCTGCCATTCTTAAAGGTAGGCGACATCTGGCAACACGGTCAGGCAACCGGTGAAAATACCGCTCCGACAAAAGAAGCATTTCTTAAGCTGAAAATAAGTGCTGAAACAACAAGCTTTTATAAAGCTGGCGGAAAACCAAATTCCGAAAAGTATGGGGCGTTACGTTCATTAATATACTGGCTACCTATTCATTTGCATCCATGGCATAGCGCACATACACATTCGAACTGCATCGTCATCACAGACCGAACTCAACTACAAATCATCATCCCTTGTATGGAGCTCATACGCTTTTACTTCGGATCTTCGAGCTCGCTTTTATCTACCCTTTTCAAGCCAACACTTACCCGAACTGAGTTAGCTAAGCAGTACGTAAAACGCTCAGATGAATCTGTGTTTCTCCGTCTTGCTGATGGAATCTCTGGTGCATCCGCCGCAGACATTGCACGAATACTCTACTCCCCTGCAGCTTGGAGTGCGGCTTCTTTGATCGGGAAAAGTGCTCTTTCTTGCTCCAGCCTTGGTCTCCCAATCTACCCAAAATGCCGTTTTCCTTTTGATGGTGAAACAGATCTACACGTTTCTGGACAATGGCTCAGGCATGATGGATCGCAAGTTGGAACATTTATTGTTTATGAGATCCTTTCCTGTTCTTATGAGTTTCCGTTTAAATCCATCCGATATGTAGCTACTGGGAATAAAACCAAATTCAAGCCGTCAGACTCGGCCGATCGGCCTGATCAACAAAAAAGTGAAAGAAAAAATAATGATGCCATTTTATTAACTGATACAGATCCAGATGAGAAGAGACAGACTAGGCATGTACAGTTCATCTCAGCTAGTTCCAGATTCCCGGATCTCGAAACTAAAACCATTTTTAGAAACCCTAGTTTTTCGATTCCAAAAGAAGAGCCTTACTCCACTGCTCCTCCAGGTGCATTCAGTGTCGGAGCAACAGATCAAGGTAAGGGCATTACCCCCGTAGAAATCGAAAGTGGAGTAACCTCTCAACACTTTGATATTCAAGAGTTACCTGAGTTCTTCCAGGCTGGGCTATCAACATTGCAGAATGCGCTTTGCTTCACCCTCATGACGCCTTACAGCCTAGCTGCATATGCGTTCCCGATCCCTGTCATCCATGACCCACAGATGAATCCCTACGCTACTTGCTTTATTCAAAATGGAAGCGAGAAACCAAGACGTCGCATGATGGGGTGCGTGCAAGTTGAGTACACCGACCGGGTTGAAGGGACTCTCATCCTTGAGCCTATCTACGGCGATATGCCCGAGATTATTTCGTTTGAGCTCTCTGAGGAATTTTTTGATCTGAATTTGGTGAAAAAGCAGCTCCGTGTTTATTGGGGAGAACAGACTGAACTTACAACTTGATTGAACACTTTGGGATCCAATAGGTCAGCCCTGCATGATGGAAAATTAGCCCGTCACCATCGTCTTCAAGCCCCTCTTTCGCAATCTGCTGCCTGATACTGACATTCGACAACCCGTGAAAGTATGCCAGAGCAGTGATAGCCCACATTTTTTGAAATGCCTTATCAGACCTAGACATTTGAACCATTTCTGCAAGCCTCTTTTCCAGCACAGATTTAGCCTGATTTTTATGCTTCTTTTGATGGATCTGCCTCACATCCAGCACGGCATGCTGCTCCCGGTTCAGGTACGTAATAAAGCCATACACAGCAGCCTTTTGTCCTGGGTATTGGGAGAGATATGCACACAAGTCTTTTTGGTCAGGGATAGATCGCCCCGCTTTGAGACTTTGCCCCAGTAATTTCTTGGCCGGAGTCAACGCTAGCCGCACAGATCTCAGCGATAGTCCCCCTTGCTGATGCTTGGTACTCAGATATTGGTAGTAGCCCACCAACAATCGGTTGGCCAGTGGATCTGAAACACCGAGAAGAAGTCGTTCAATACCCCTTGCCTCTGAGTCTTCAAGCCTAGAATTGCCATCCTCAACCCATCCATGGCTATCTATCAGCCAGCGAACAGCTAAACGATGACGTCTCAGCATGTCAGCACCAAATTGCTTCACCAATTGCTGATAACTCATTGATTCATTTATATAGAGTTGCTGTATTGATTCGAAAAATGCCAAATATCGAGCAAGCAACCTCGATGCTCGGCGGGCACCACAATGTCCTAGAAGCCAGCACGAAAAAGATTGATACAACTCCTGCACTGGGGGATGAAGCACCTCTTGATTGAAATGAAGCCGCTGCTCAAAAACCTGCAGCCAGTGGCAATTTTTGCATGTATCCCCCAGGCCTGCTGGCATGGGGGCCCCGCATTTTGAACAGGGTATAGCTCCTAACGCCAAACACCTCGAACATAGCTTTTGTCCATTGGGTGCATCCTGCAATCGCCGAGATCGGCCACAAGCCTGGCAACAGGCATGGTCAGCTCTAGCACATCGAGGACAGACGGGTTCATCAAAACCAAGACGCAGTACCCGAGAAAGGTGGCGCGAAACTGAGCCACACCAACTACACGCCTTCTCTTCAGCAAAGTACCTCGCACATGCCATGCATACAGGTCCATATTCACTCATTAGCCCGAGTCGATACCCCTCCTTGCCGCAGCGAACACAGGGTTTACGCTTTTCGCAACTCGAACAGATTGCATTAGGATGCCTCTCTGGCAACCGAGCCATCTCACCGCATTGAGGACATGGTTTGCGCTTAAATTCACGCGCATAGCATGTTCCACAATAGGGCTCTTTCTTGAAGATCCGGTGCGCTCGCTCCATCCGTCGACCGCAGCCGAAACACTCTCGGGTAGAGATATCGTTCATCGCAGCAGGCCATGGCGGCGTAACAATCTGGCCCATTCACGGCGAACAACCTCTTTGGCTTTCGGCCTCCGGATCTGAATGGGATTAGTTCTGATACGTTGAATGCTGTTTGCCGGTAGAGCATCGATCCAGTCCATCACTGCCTGTGATGGCCAAGTCAGTTCATTCATCAACGTATTGCGTGAGACACCATATTCCTTGAGTAAATGGAGCAGTAGGTTGCGCTCAAGGGATAGCATCTGAGCCACCGCTGCCAGGAGGGGTTTTCTTTGCTCAAGCGGTAACAGCTCTATTGGTAACTGTGTTGGTGGCAACGGGAGTGAGTGCAAATCAATTCCAGTGGCCTGGATAAAATCCCCTAAATGCGAAGGTGCTTTTTGTTCTCTGGATGCCGAGCGTCGGATGAGATTGAGTAAGAGCTTGGCCAATACAAACCAGTCTAGGGATGATATCTGTCGGCCTCCCCAGTCTACTGCCCCTGTGCCAAAGACATTGGACGCTAGTTTCTGGAAATCCGGCTGCATCGCCCCAACACGAGCAGAGACCGCCGAGCTGAGGTCATAGCCACAATGGAAGCAAATCCCTATGTGAGGTGTCTGTGCTGAAACTCGGTGATACTGAACCGGCATATTGCAGGAAGGGCAGCACTCAATCAGCTCATGATGATGTAGAGGACAGTAGGTATGCCATGCCAAGCGCCATTGCCACCGAAAATAAGGGTCATCCATTCGTAAGCAACCTGGACAATAGGGTACGCCCATCTTGTGCTGACGATTACGACTCCCCATTGCGATCACCCAAGGCAAATTGGAAGGCCTTTTCCCGATTAAAAGGATTTTCCCATCCAAATGATGAAACAGGGTCATGTTACTCAGCTCATCAATACTCAAGCCTGATGAGCCGCACAGGCTCTGTAATCTTGTGTCATCAAGGGTACGATCAATATCGACTGTCCAGGCTCTCCATGTTGGCCATACAGCGGATGTGAGAGACATTGGATCACACCCATGAGCCAAGGATGCTCTGACGAGCCAAGAGGACAACAGCTCGTCCTTGAGAGGGGATATCTGTACAGGCCAGATAAGGCTCACCTCATGGTTTCTCTCAGGCCGTTTGTGGGACGAAGCCACATGTGCTGTGCAATCAGGTCACGGCTGACTTGCTCCGAACCATCCTTGATTGCTGCGATGGCACATGTGGAAAGTAATCGCTGCAGATTGCCCAGATTACCTCCTGAGATAGCATGGAGAAGCTGGATGCACTCTGCTGTGCGCAATGACGATGGCCGCTTTAGCGGCAAGATACGCTCGAAACTTAGCACCAACTTTGCGAACTCGTTGTCCAGCTTCCAAGCTGGCAGGGTTTTGACATCAAAGCGACTGGCATGTTGGGGATCTGTGTGCAGAACACGAACAGCCTCTGTCGTCCCCACCGCCACAATAGGGATCATTAGTTCATTACATAGCAGTTTAATGGCATTCATGAGCTCCCGCTGTTTGATTGCAGATCCAGCCAGCAGCGAGTGAAACTCGTCGATAATCAGCATCTTCACCTTACATACCCGGCAGAGGTGAATAACCTGGTAGCGCAGTTTTACTGTTGGATCAGATATTCGGTAGGGCGTGAAAAATCGCTCCAGTATCGATACATATAACCCTTTCTCATCAGCCGTTGGCGGTGATTCCGCGAGGATGATGGGCTTGAATCCTTCTGGGTGTTCATCCTCAGTAGCCTTGTAATACTGCTCATGGAAATGACGCACAATTGTAGTCTTGCCGTTGTTGGGCTCACCAACCAGTAGCAAATTCAACATCCTGGGTTTCTTAGGCTGTTCAACAAGCTCATTGAGAGCTGCCAGTATCTGGTTGGCCGCAGTGTAACCAATCCACCTCGGCTGGTTTATGAAGGCCATTCGCTCTTGGTCCGACAGATTCATCACATGTCGGAAGTCGGGATGAAGGTGCGCGAGATCATTCATGCTATATCTCCATCGTCGTAAGGCTCTATCTCGCTGAAATCTAGCGCTGATGGCTCAGGTATCGGAGATATGGGTGTGCCGGGGACCGGCAAGGGGGTTGCAGGACTAATACCTTTCTCATGTTCACGTCTGCGTTGTGACTGTCGACGTGCTTTTTTGGTCGAGTTTTTGGACTCTTCGACGATCTCACGCAGTTGAGTGATGGTATTGAGGATCTGGGGTTCAGTCGGGGACACGTATCCCTGCTCTTTCAATCGCTTCCTAGCCTGCTGATACTCCCACATGCTCATTGATGGTAGTGACTGATCTGCCAACGGGACTTTGAAGTATTGCTCTAGCTCTGGGTCAAAGAACCAGATGTAGGAAATATCTCTTGGATCCCGGCGAAAAATGAACTGTCTTTTTGTCCCGGTATCCGGATCTGTGGCGTTGAGCCAGAAGCGCAGCGTGTCTGCAAAGTAGGTGAGCCCCTCAATGGTGACACCGAATACCTGCACGGTTCGTCTGAATGACGGCAGGAAGTCGAGTAGGATCGTCATCCTATCTGCAGGTCTTGGTGGGTAGCCAATCCCGTCAACTTCACTATTTCCATTGATGCCAATATCCCACTTGGCCAGAGGGCTCATGCCAATGCCATTGTGGTAGCGCTGGTGATAGATATTGCAGATAAACGTCACCAGCCACTTCTCGAGCTCGTCCTTGGTCATGACGGCCCGCTTGTCGGAGTCGTAGTCTTTACGGTCCCGGATATTCGAAAATGTGGTTCCTGGCAAGTCATGCAGCTCTTTGACCAGAGTGCCGAGGATCCGCTCTATGTGTCCTCCATATCGGGGTTGTTTGACCGGTCTGAAGCTGAGATTGATGCCGTACATCTGACAGGATTTGCTGAAGTTGATAGAGCGAAAGTCAGCGCCATTATCAACATGGATCGTTTTAGGGATGCCCCATACAGGCCAGCTGCTTTCTACTCGGTGCAATGTCATCCACTCCTCCTTAGGAAGGATGGAATGGGCAACACACATGGCGACAGACGTTTCGGAAGGCGGATCGAAAGAGAGGTAATACCCGGTCACCATCCGGCTATAGACATCCATTGCCAATGTAATCCACGGGCGGCCAATGGGCTTACGATGTATATCGTCTACCAGGATGATGTCGGCTGGCGTGTGGTCAATCTGAATGACAGAGAGAGGATAGTCTGCGCCAGGAAAGCTCCCTGGAGCAGCTGTAAACTTGTTCTTCGCCTTCTCCCTAAAGCCTCGTTTCCTCAGCTGCTCTCGCTCCGATATCTGCTCTACTCTTGCCCTGATAGCCGTGGCCCCAGGGGATGGAATTTTCCTCTTCTCGCATTGGAGAAAAACTTCATTAACAACCTTTTGAATGGAAGATCGCTGAACGGTCAGGTAAATGGATTCAATGGTCTCGTTGATGATCTGCTCTTGCTGAGGGGTCAATCGGGCACGACCACCTCGCCAACCACGGCTCATCGGTATGAGCGCAGATAGTGTCTCTACTGCCTGATATCTGGATAGCCAGCGATACAAGGTTGAAGAGCTGACACCGACTTCGAGAGCACGCTTATTAACCTCCTCTCGTCCAATACTGGGAGCTTGGTCGAGCAAGGGTTTTATGGCTTCGAATCGTTCATTCGCAGCGCGCCAATCCTTATCCTCGATACCGTCGAGGTCAATGCGGGTATCCAGTTTGGCGACCTGCGGATTTGGTGGGGATGAGAGTTCATTAATCGGGAGTAGTTTTTTGCGGCCTGTGATTACGTCACTCCCAAGCAGACTGTTGAAGTCGATTTGCTGCACGATTCGGTATGTCAGTCCTTCATGCTGAACAAACTGACCAACGTCCAGAGCCAGCCGCTGGCGGATGGGGACTATGCCACCTTGCGTCCTTGTTGGCTTGTTATTATCCATTTTGAAGCGTCCAAAGTACGGTCTCGCCATCAAGCTGCTGTGTGATGTCACAGTCGATTTTACGCATTGCCAAGAGATACCAAATGGCAACAGCCCAGGGGCGTTCATCTCCTGCTATTACCCCACAGTGAGCGAACAGAGCATCACGACTCAACGGCCCTATTTGATACAGAGCATGCAGTAACGTATCTGTGTGTCCTGGTGCTTGAGCAAAACGTTGGTAACGGTCAAGGAACTTGATGTTTTCCAGCGCACGGTCGCGGATCCGCGACTCGTCATAGATCTTGAATAACCATCCTTGATTGCGGGCAAAACGTCTTGCGGCCTTCCACTTGGATGACCATGCCCGCCAGTTTTCCACCCATAGATCCCGGGGTTTTACTTCTACCAGGACATGTTGTGTGGCTTCACCATTGAGGTGCCGTAAGGACATCAGAAAATCAGGGGTATAGGTGTAGGGCCGACCGTTGTCACCGATGAATGGGATCTCAGCAGGCTGAGGAGTGATAGAGACAATATTGGGGAAAAATTCGTGGCGAATGAGGAAGTCGCGCTCCAGCGTGGATTCATACTGGATCGCCTCTTTTCCACGGAACTGATAGCTACCGGAGACACTTCGGCGGGTAGGACCTATCTTACGAACTTGACGCACCTGAACCTTGTCGCAGCTATTTCCACTCAAAGTAGACCTCGTCTCATCTATTGACAAAAAATCGTCTCATCTATTTGAGTAAAAATAGCCCTAACTCATTGATCTATGGTTTGAGCTGTCTCACTAATTTCGAAAAATGACAGTGGCAGCCACCCCAGGCCGGGGGAAATTTCCCTGGCCCACAATGGCGTGTTGTTTTTGGACGAGCTGCCGGAGTTTGAGCGCAAGGTGCTGGATGCCCTGCGCGAACCGCTGGAAACAGGTCACATCACCATCAGCCGGGCCGCCCGCCAGGTGGATTTCCCCGCCCGCTTTCAGCTCATCGGGGCCATGAATCCCAGCCCCTGCGGCCACTATGGGGACGGTCAGACCCGCTCCAGCCCGGATCAGATCCTGCGCTACCTCGGCAAGCTCTCCGGTCCCTTCCTCGACCGCTTCGATCTGACGGTGGAGGTGCCGCTGCTGCCCAAGGGCAGCCTCACCGGCAAGGCCCAGCGGGGAGAATCGAGCCAGCAGATCCGCGAACGGGTACTGGCAGCGAGGGAGCGGATGCTGGCCCGCAACGGCAAGCTCAACAACCTGCTGGATAGCCGTGAAATCGAAGCCATTTGTCGATTATCACCACAAGATGCCGAATTTTTGGAGAGTGCCATCCAGAGGCTGGGGCTCAGCATCCGGGCCTGGCACCGCATATTGCGGGTGTCGCGCACCATAGCCGATCTGGCGGGGCGGCCCGCCATCGAGCGGGAGCATCTGATAGAGGCGCTCGGCTACCGGGCCATGGACAGGCTGCTATCCCGGCTGCGCAGCGGTTGAATCTTGGGGGTTTAAGGATGAGTGAGTCCTATACGGGTCAAGCTGCCATACATGGTCTAGTGACGCATCGGCTGATACTATGAGCACAGATCAGACCACTTGTTGGTCACCCACAGACAAGAAGACGGACGCGACTCATGGCCAACAAGCTGATAGAGCGACTGCGTGGCAGCCTCTCGACCCTGCTCTATTTTCTCAACACCCTGTTCTGGTTTGTTCCCATCCTGCTGCTCGGCCTGGTGAAACTGCTGCTGCCGCTCAAGGGCTGGCGCACCCTGTGCAACGCCCTGCTGGACGGCTGTGCCAGCTGCTGGATTGGTTTCAACAACCTGATCCAGAAAGTCATCATCAGAACCGATTTTGAGGTGGTCGGAGTGGACAAAGGGAGCCGGAATGAGTGGTATATGGTGATTGCCAACCATCAATCCTGGGTCGACATACTGGTATTACAGCGGATTTTTAATCAGAAAATCCCCTTCCTGAAGTTTTTCCTCAAGAAAGAACTGATTTGGGTACCTTTTCTCGGTCTGGCCTGGTGGGCGCTGGATTTTCCCTTCATGCGACGTTACTCCCGTAAATTTCTGGAAAAACGACCCCATCTGAAGGGAAAAGACATAGAAACGACGCGCAAGGCCTGTGCCAAGTTCCGCCACATTCCGGTGAGTGTGATGAACTTCGTCGAGGGTACCCGCTTCACCGCCCACAAACATGACAAACAGGCCGCCCCCTATCGCCACCTGCTGCATCCGAGAGCCGGCGGTGTCGCCTTTACCCTGGCGGCCATGGGGGATCAGCTGCACAAACTGGTGGATGTGACCATCGCCTATCCGGGCGGCATTCCCAGCTATTGGGACTTCATGTGCGGCCGGGTCAAGGAGATCAAGGTTCGGGTGCGGTTTCTGCCGATCGAACGCAATCTGGTGGGGGATTACTTCAATGACCCCGAGTTCCAACAAGAGTTTCAACAGTGGTTGAACGGGATCTGGCACGAGAAGGACCAGACCCTGAGCCAACTGCTGGCGGACGAGACACAGTAAACGACGCCCATGCTAACGTTTCTCCCCGGCCCGCTGGTGATGTTCATCAGCGCCAGCCTGACCATATTGTTCATCATCCTGGTCTCCAGCCTGATCCTGCTGGTCTCCCTGGTCAAGCTGCTGCCGATCCCGGCCCTTGGCCGCGCCTGCAGCCGCATCAACAACGGCATCATGCGCTGCTGGCTCGGCTGCAACGCCTTCGTGATCCGCTTGACCACCCGCATCGAGTGGCAGATCGAAGATGACACCCAACTGCGCAAGGATGGCTGGTATCTGATCATCAGCAATCACATGAGCTGGACCGACATAGTGGTGCTGGGTCACCTGTTCCGGGACCGGCTGCCGGTGCCCAAGTTCTTCATGAAGCACGAACTCATCTATATCCCCTTGATGGGGCTGGCCTGCTGGGGATTGGACATGCCCTTCATGCGCCGCTATTCACGGGAGTTCCTGCTGCGAAACCCGCATTTGAGAGGGAAAGATATCGAAACAACCCGCAGCGCCTGCGAGAAGTTTCGCCATATCCCCACCACCGTCATCAACTTCGTGGAAGGTACCCGCTTCACCGAGCCCAAGCGGGATGCGGCGCGCTCCCCCTATCGACACCTGATGCCTCCCAAGGCGGCGGGGCTAGCGTTCACCCTGGCCGCCATGGGGGAGCAGTTCGACAGCCTGATCAACGTCACCATCAGCTACCCGGACAACAGCGAGACGCCCTTCAAGGACTTCCTGATGGGGCGGATGAAGCGCATCCGGGTACGCATCGAGGAGCTGCCCGTGGACGAGCAGTTGGTGGGGGATTACTTCAACGACAAGCAGTTCAAGCGCGGCTTCCAGCAGTGGCTGAACCAGCGTTGGCAGGAGAAGGACAGGACGCTGGCCCAGTGGCAGGAGGCCGACGCCCTGAGTCAGGCAGAGGTGGCTGCCGCCAAGGCGAGCGCCGAGGCCAACTCCGGCAACTGATCCTCACTGAATACCCGAATGCCGTGGCGGCGCAGCAGGGCCGTGGTTTTGCCCTCGCCCGCCATGGAAGTCCCCTCGAAGCGGCCGTCATAGATACGGCCGCTGCCGCAGGAGGGACTGCCCTCTTTGAGCAGGGCGAAGCGAATACCCTGGGCCTGACAGAGTTGCAGTGCGAGTTCGGCGCCGCGATCGAACTCGGTCGTCACATCCAGCCCGCTTGCGGTCACCACCCGCTCACCCTGCCGCTCGGCAGGAGGGCGCGGGGTCGGCAGGCCACCCGCCACCTCGGGGCAGAACGCCAGTGTCCTACCCTCGGCCCCCAGCGCGTTCAGCCAGTCGCTGATGATGCCCTTGCTCTGGCCGTCGTAGCGCACCGGCTGCCCCAGCAGACAGGCGCTGACCAGCACCTTGTGCACACCGACCTGACTCATGCTTCCGCTCCATGCATCACCTGATCGAACATCACGCAGCAGGGGCTCTCCAGCCGGTAGAGGATGGCGGGGCGCTGCTTGCCGGTACGTTTGCGGCCCGTGTCCACCAGGATGTCGGCACGGTGGATCCGCTTGCGAAAAGCCGCCGTGTTCATGGGGGTCTGTAGCACTATCTCGAAGGCGCGCTGCACCTCGGAGAGGGTGAACTCGGGCCCCAGCAGTTGCAGTGGCAGCGTGCTGTAACGGCTCTTGATGCGCAGCCGCTCCAGCCCCTTGGCGATGAGGTTTATATGATCGAAGGCGAGGCTGAGCCCGGGCAGGGCCGAGAGCGGCTGCCAGCAGCCGCGCACCACCTCCACCTCGGGCTCCACCAGACAGAGATAAACGAGGGTGGTGGACCAGCCGCGCGGATCCCGCTCCAGGTTGCCGAGGGTGCAGACCTGCTCGCTGTAGCAGTGGCCCAGCCCCCACTCCGCCAGCAGGCGATGGCGAGCGGCGTCCAGATCCCGGTCCCGGGTCTCGTCGATGCGCAGGGCCGGCAGCTGCCAGCATTGGGCAAAGGGGGGACGATCGCGGGTCTCGAGAAGCAGCTCGAGCCGCTCCTCGTTCAACCGCAGCACCACCATATCCAGACTCATTCTCGGCATCTTGGTCGACCTGCTCGCCTTCTAATAATGTTTGGTAGATAATATCACAAGAATAGTATGTGCAGGAGCCATCATGGGAACCGTTGCCAGCCTGGATATTGATGCGCAGAAGGGGTTCACCCCCCTCTGCCCGAACGAACTGCCCGTCGTGGGCGGGGATGAGATAGTGGCTGCGCTCAACGCTCAGGCGGCCCTCGCCAGCCTGCGTATCGGCAGCAAGGATGCCCATCCCCGCAATGCCGCCTGGGTCGTCACCGATCCCGCCGGCATGCTGCTGCCGCTGGACATGCCCAACGCCGATCTCACCTGGCCGGCGCACTGCGTGCCGGGCACCCCGGGCTTCGAGCTATTGGACGGCCTGCCCGCCCCCATCGACTACGACTTCTTCGTCTGGAAGGGGGTCGAGCCGGATCTCCATCCCTACGGCGCCTGCTTCCACGATCTCGCCGAGCGGCGCAGC